>CAZLIO010000372.1:0-4571 GCA_964559025.1 uncultured Pirellulales bacterium
GGCTTTTGCGCCACAGTTCTCGCATTCGTACTGCGGATTCTCAATCAGCGTTTTGTACTTTGCCGGATTCTTCGTGTCGAAACCCTCTGCCGTTAATGCACACATGTGCATTTTATGCTCGTTCTTCTTACAATCTGGATTACCTGCCATAATAATAACCTCCTATCTGTGTTAACAAGTCACCTGAACGTTGAAGCTTCTTACGTGAACACTTCACGTCAAAGATTCTTTACAGCGTCCAGTTAGCTACCTTTACCTTTGACTGTTGTTTTTAGTACTGTCCGGACAGCTTGGGCTGTATCGCTGCCTATCTCTTCGGCAGCCTCAATCGCACCTGTCGTAGCGTGCTCAATTGCTTTTGCAGTATCGACTCCTATTTCTCCGGCTGCCTTAACTGCTCCATCAACCGCAGCTACGGCGGTCTTTCCGACATCTGCCCCGACCTCAGATGCACCTTTGACTACTCCCTTGACTGCGGACTTAATAGCCAAAAAGACATCTTCGCCGGTTTCTGTGGCTGCTTCGACCGCCCCTGTGAGGATCTGAGCGACGGCCTTTTCGGTTGCAACCGCTACTTGAGCCACACCGTCAACAGTCACAAGCAGCACGTCTGAGGTAGCCTTAACAATGGATGCAGCCGTTTCCCCAGTACCTTTGATTGCCCCGATTACCGCCCATTTTGTGGTTCTACTAATTTTTGATAAAGTTGACTCTACCATTTTTTGGTCTCCTTAAACAATTTTGTTCTCTTAGTTATGTTTTTTAAGCGTAACGACATTCCTTCTGACTGATTTTTGTGTTCACACTGTTGTAACTATAAGTGTCTTGATTGTCACTCAAAGTTCAAAAAGTCCCTCGTTTTACACTGCCCCCTGAGAATTAACTCTTAAACTGCGGCAGTTTACTCAAATACTTCTCCGGTTCCGCTTTAAACTTTTCCAAACACTCTTTACAGCAAAAATACACCTTCTTACCTTTGTATTCAGTGTAGATTTTCTTGTCGATCGCGCTTCCCATTACCGGACAGATCGTTTGTTCGACCGTCTCGGAAGTAACCTGTTTCCTTGGGGCTGCCGCGGCCGGGGCCATCTCCTTTTTCTTACAGCCTGACACCGTTACTATCGCTATCAGCAAAACCGCAGCTATGAACATTGTAATTGTGCTAAGGTTTTTGCTATTCATTTTTCATCCTTTCAAAAAGAGCTTTTCTGTACCCATGTTTCCTTCTCTGTAACACATCAAACACTACTCAGAAACCAGGCGGAACTGCTTTGGCTTCCAAATATCGCAAAAGAGTTCCTCTATTCTAAGCAACACTTGCTTCTGGCACTTCTGAGCTTAAAAATATGCCAGTTGCATCTGAGCAAACTTTCGCCCCTTCGCCTACTTACGTGTCTAATGTTAATGATTTGTAAGCTAAAGCATCTTGCCAAGTTTCATTATTTCCTCGCCGATGTAGTCTACGGCCTTGCCGACTTCTTCCGTTATCCAGCCCGTTCCTTCGATGAGTTTGCCACCGAGGTCAAGCGCTGTCCGTACAACCTTAACCGTACCGGCTTCCAGTTCGTGCCCGGCCCAGGCAAAACCATTCTCAAGATGAACCGCTGCCGCCTTTAGCGAATGCCCAAGTTTCTTCGTGTCTTTCTTGGCTTTGTAGTCCAAAGCTTTGAGGTAGTGGTGTTGAGCAAGTTTGTGGTGGGCGCGTGCAAACGCCCGATCGAGGGTCTTGGCAGAGGTTACGGTACCTTTTTCAACGTCATTTGCCAGCTTTTCGAGTTCCGCTATAGATGCAATCAATCCTTTCTTGCCCTCACTCGTTGCACGGGCCGCCTGCAGCCTTAGAAATGCAGCACCCTTGCGAATATCCTCTGCGGCAGACTTGAAGTCCTTCTTCAAGAAACTCTGTCGTGCCTTGTGGAAATGCTCACCCGGCGAATCAACAAACTGCAGCAGCACATCCTCCTCCACGACCACATAACCTTTCGGTGCCTCGGGTTTGGCTTGCTCGGCTGCCTTGGCTGATTTCTTACATCCTATTAGCCCAACCCCAGAGATAACCAACGCGATCATTAGGGCGATCGCAAGCCCAACAGTTCTTCGATACATGATACACCTACCTTTCTTTCCAAAACTCGTTTGCAAAATACACTCATCAACCGGAATCGATTGAACTACATTGTATTACGGGGGACTTCTACTCCGCTTTCGTTCTAAAGAGCACGCATAAATTCCACAAGATCGGCCTTTTCCTGCTCAGTGAGTTTAGTTCCAAGTATAAGATTGAAAAATTCCGCCGTATCTTCCAAAGTAAGTAACCTTCCATCATGCAGGTACGGCGGGGAATCCTTTATCCCTCTCAACGGAAAGTTCTTGATCGGCCCATCTGCCGCAGCGTATCTGCCATTTATCATCTGGGGCTTGTAGAATCGCTCGGTTTTCAGGTTATGCATGAGATTATCGGTGTAATAAGGCGGAGTATGACACGCACCACAAGTGCCCTTTCCGAAAAATACAGCCTGGCCGCGAAGTTCGGCTTTCGTAGCTTTACGGGGATCGAGTTTCCCAAACACGTCCAGTTTTGGAGCCGGTGGGAAGTCCAGAAGCGCCTGGAATTCAGCCATAAAGTGGACCTGGCTGCCTCGTTCGAGAATATTAATGCCCTTCTTGGCGGCGATGACGTGGTCACCGTCGAAGTAAGCCGCCCGCTGTTCGAACTCCGTGAAGTCTTCAACTGTCTTAAGTGCCCGCTGCGATCCGAACAGGCGCTGGATATTGACACCCCGTAGTGATGGAGTATCGAGTCGATGGCGAAACTCCTGGGGGCGGATATCGCCTACCAGGTGGGTAGGGGAAGCCGTATGTCCATTGGAATGACAGTCAAAACAGGTTACTCCTCTGCTCGGCTGCTCGCTGCGACGGTCTTCAGTTTGATTGAACTGCTGCTGCGGGAATGGCGTGACCAGCAGGCGAACCCCTTCGATCTGTTTTGGATTAAGTATCCCATTAAAAAGTTCATAGTAATTATTGATAGTTACCACCTTTCCCTGTGAGACATCGCCGAGGTCGGGACGAGTGGTAAGATAAATCGCAGCAGGATACTCCGGGAGAAAATAGTCCGACAGGTCGAAGTCAAGATCAAAACGTGTTAGATCCCGGCCCTCTTGCTTTTTGATTTCATCTATAACAAACTTGGGGAAAACCATGCCGCCCTCACTATGATTAGGATGAGGCAGCGGCAAAAAACCTTTCGGAAACACGCCTTTTTCACGGATTTCCTCTGGCGTCATTTCCGCGAGTTTCTGCATAGTCATCCCCGCAGGCAGTTTTATGCGTAGTCCTTCCTGGATGGGTTTGCCGCGAGACATGGTAACGCCCCTGGCCGGTCTGTTCGACAGGTCATATCTTTCAGCAAGCAAATCCATCTGACGCTTCATGACTTCGGCCTTGGCAGCTTTCATTCTTGCCTGAATCGAATGAAAATCTTCGGTGACCACAACCGGTGAATAGCTTGATTGTCTGTTGGTTTGTGCATTGGCATAGGTTAGTCCAATCCCACAGATAACCAACGTGATCATTAGGGTGATAGCAGGCCCAACAGTTCTCCGATACATAATACACCTACCTTTCATTTAAAACTTTTTTGTAAAATACACTAACCGGTGGAAAACTAACGTTTCCTACTAACCGTTTATACTTTGGCAGACTTTTCCAACTTTTCTCCGTAGTGGACGGCCGACTCCACAGCTTCTGTACCTTCAATGATCTCCTTGGCCTTGGCCACTTCGTCAGTGGTTCCGTGCGCGATAACAAGATACTTGCCTCCTTTAATGGCTGTCTCATATTTCAACACGCTGTTCTTGGGTATACCAATACTGTACAGGCCTGCACCGAGGGCGCTCACGCCTCCGACAACTGCAGCACCTTCCAACGCTCCGATGATCCAAGTCACCAGTGGGCCTCCTACTAAAATGGGGCCTATTCCAGGAATGGCAAAGAAGGCCGCTCCGAACAAAAGCCCCCAAATTCCACCCCAGAATGCTCCCAGCTTGCCCCAGTACTTCATACGGTCGCCCGTGTTGTAGTAACCGACGACGTGCTCCTCCGTATGATAGTCCTTGCCAATTATGGAGAGCTTCTTCATAGGGTAACCGGACTTCTGGAGTTCTTTGACAGCCGCCTCAGCTTCTGTGTGTGCATTGAAGGTGGCAACAACTACATTTTTTTCAGACATATTCGTTCTCCTTTGTTTTGTTGTTTCTTTAGTTCTTCTATTACATTCTTTCCATTGCGCCAGGTCATTTCATAGAACCTTGCCCCATCATACTACCCCCTTGAATCATGCTCTTGCACATGGGACATTTTTCCATCATCTGGCTCATCTTTTTCTGCATGCCCTCCATGTCCATTTTTACTTCCACTTCTTTGACAAGACTCAAATCTTTGTCGTATTTGATGAGCTTGTTGCCTGCCATTACAACAATGCCCCCATCTCCCGTTGCGGCGATGGATTTGGCCATCATTGACCCCATCATCATTCCATGCATGGGACACATTGCCATCATCTTTTCTTT
>CAZLIO010000373.1:0-4554 GCA_964559025.1 uncultured Pirellulales bacterium
CCAGGTCTTCTGATTCCTCCTCCTGGTCCTGAACGACCTCAACATCCGCCATATCATCTATGATATCGTCAAGGTTGTAATCGCTTTTCTTATCATCGAAGGTACTACAGACTTTATCAATATCTTCTTCCAGGCATACGACCGTCTTAACATTCATCTGAGCTTGTCTTTTGACATCTTCAATCACAAAGAGGTCGGCTGGGCGGCTTGTTGCCACGACGAGGATTTTGCCGCGTACCGCTATGGGCATAATGTGGTTACTTTTTATATACTCAAGCTCAAGTTTATCAAACGCCTCTCTTTCAACCTGTTCCGGCTCAATCCGACGAAACTCGAATCCATACAAGCCCGCCTCTGCCATTGAAATTTCAGGCTTATCAGCTAATTTCAGTTCTACGATTATTTGACTGACGTCGCAATCTGGTCTTTTTTTCTGTATTCCTCTTATATTAGAAAGCTGTTTATCGGTGATTTTTCCCGTTTCACAGAGGACATCCGCCACATCACGAACATGAGCGGCACTATCCTGCTCTGGACAGTACAGTTGTGACAAACCGCTGATTTCCCCGGTTCCGCCATTATCTAAATAATCGCTATCGCGATTGTTACTGGACTGTTTGTCCTTAAGTCGAAATCCAAATAGTCGTGCCATAATTCTGACAATCCTCCGAATTTAGTTTATGCCGGTAAGACACTCTCCTTTCAGGAAATCTACGACAGAATATTCAAAACTAATATTCTCTAATCCCACTGCTAACGAGCTTATAAAACCCTCCATGAGGGACCCCGCCTTGCGGGAACCAAAAGCCATCAAATAAAATATAAGTAATAATTCCCAGCCAATCAAATCAGCTCAGTGCAGAAAAAAGCCACTTTTTCTGCGTCCGATAGTCCCGCACCAATTGAGCAAACATAGGCTTACGCCTAATCGGTGCGGGTTTGCATCGAGCTGTAGAATGAGATTACCGAACCGAAGTGATTATCGGAATTATCTGGGATGCACTTTATCGAGAATCTGTATGCTTTCAGGAGAAATTTGATGAATTTAGCTTCCAATCAGGATAATATTAGCTTCAACTGGCATAATTTTGCTGTTATCTCGTTAGCTGGTCACGAGCGGCTTGTCGTGGGCAAAACGAAATACCCAAAATAAGAGTAGAGAAACCTTTGAGAAAACTGTAGAATTGGATGTTAGTAAGATGAATATTCGCGGTTCAACCCTGATTGTTACTATAAGTATCCCAATCCGCCACGGCGGACAAGCTCAAATACTCGTACCCGTTTCACGAGTAACACGAGTACGGGTAAATGCATCGTGCAGCCGGGGCAGACGAACTTTCAAAAACGAAGACAAACACAAAATCAGGCTATGATAAGCAGGAAACAATTATTAGAGCACGCAAAAGCCCAGCAAGCCACCGATATACATATTTGCCCCGGCGCTCCCATAATGTTCAGGGTCGGAGGGAAATTAATTCCTATCACAAAAGAAAAGCTGACTTCCGAGCAAAGCCGGGAAATATCGTTAGACCTTCTTACGGAAGAGCAGAAAATCCAGTTTGAAAGAAATCTGGATTATGACTTAATGTTAGCGGACGGAGCCGGAAGGTATCGGATAAATATCGGCTATTTTAACGGCGAAGTAGGCTCTACCATTAGAATTCTTCCCACGAGACCAAGAACTATTGAAGAGCTGTTTCTCCCTGAAGTTGTCAAAGACCTGGCTCAAAGAACAAAAGGGCTGGTGTTAATAACCGGAAGTACCAGTCAGGGCAAAACCACAACAATGGCATCAATGATAGACGAAATAAACACAACCTGTGAAAAGCATATAGTTACTATTGAAGACCCAATCGAGTACGTGCATACAAATAAAGTCGGGGTTGTAAGACAAAGAGAGGTCGGTCGAGATACTCAGACGTTTTACAGCGGATTACGGGCTGCTTTAAGACAGGACCCTGATGTTATTGCCATAGGCGAGATGCGAGACTACGAAACTATTAAGATTGCCCTGGCGGCTGCGGAAACCGGCGTCCTGGTTCTTTCCACTCTGCACGTTATATCTATCGACAAGATTATCGAAAGACTCTTAAGTTATGCTCCCGCCACCGACGAAGGGCAGCTGAGGTTTCTTTTAGCAGAATCATTACAGGGCATGATTCACCAGGAACTAATCCCGACAGTAAACAACGAACAAAGGGTGGCCTGCGAAGTATTAGTCGTAACTAACGCCGCGAAAAATATTATAAGGAGAAAGGGCGGATTCTTCCTGAGGACCGTAATTGAGACCGGCAAAAAACACGGGATGATTACAATGGCTGAATCCATCAACACCCTTCTTGAGGCTGGTACAATAAGCGAAGGTGTTGCAACAAGCGTCTTATCAAACTACAAGTAGTTTTTCGCCGCTTTATTACTCCAGGTTTAGCAATACCAAGGCGAGCGCATTGCACGGCCGAGCATACGGCTGGCTGAGGGATCATTTAAAACTTGTTCTCGTTTTGGGTCCCAGTGAATCGCACGGCCTAAGAGCATCGCGATGTTTCCCAAGTGTGCGACTGTAGCAGACCGGTGACCCACATCGATGGGTGAAATAGTCTGTGCACGCGTCTTGACGCAATCTAAGAAATCACGACGATGACCCTGACGATGATTGCCGGAGGGCTTTGCCAGGTGTACTTCTTCAGGACCAATCTTTTCTTTGAGTAAACGTTTCGGATTTGCGTCAAGTCCGCTGCGTGTCACATGCACCCAGCTTTTGTCTCCTATGAATCGGACACCCTGAAGATAATGATTATTGCTTCCGACATGCAGTGTTGCACCGTTGTCATACGTGCATTCGAAATTGTAATCGACAGCAGTGTTCCATAATCCGTCCTTTGGAAATATACCTCTGCCGACAACTTTAACGGGGCCGGTGTCATCACAGCCCATGCCCCAATGTGCGATGTCGATGTGGTGGCCTCCCCAGTCAGTAACTTGGCCGCCGGAGTAATCCATTATCCAGCGGAAGTTCCAATGGCAGCGTTTTTCAGTGTACGGCGCCCAGGGAGCAGGGCCAAGCCACATCTTGTAGTCAAAGCCATCCGGAATCGACATAACCGGCTGAGGGTCAATTCGATGGACGGTCGGCTGACCACCGCCCGGATTATACCCTCCGCCTATCCCAACTTCGACTCTTTGTAACTTGCCAATTCGTTGATTACGGACCAGCTCGCAAGCAAAACGAAAATGCTCCGTTGACCGCTGCCAGCTGCCGGTTTGCCATACACAGTTGTAACGATGCACTGCTTCGACCATAGCCCTGCCTTCCGAGATTGTTAAGGCCAGCGGCTTTTCGCCGTAAATATCCTTGCCAGTGTGGACACTCCTAATGGCCGGGATAGAATGCCAATGGTCCGGAACCGATATACAAAGTGTATCAATTTCGCTGCGGGAAACCATATCCCGAAAGTCGTTGTATTGGGCACAATCCTTGTTGCCGTACTGTTTATTAATCTCCTGGGCTGCAGCGTTCCGCCGGGTGGCATCGACGTCACAGACGGCAATGATTTGGCAATCGTCCTCCTGCAGGAATCCTTTAACGTGGCGCATTCCCATACTGCCCAAGCCGATAAGCCCCATTGTTACTCGGTTGCTCGGGGCCGGTCGCACATCCCTCCCGAGGGTCGAAGAAGGAACAATATACGGTGCCGTAATGGCCGCCGCGGTGCTTTTTATAAAGGTGCGGCGTGTTATCGCCTGACGCATTCGTTTCATTGTTGATTTCCCGACTATTCGGCTGCTGCTCGAGCTTTTACCAGCATTTTGATCCACACCCCGACATAGTGGCCGTGGTCATGATACGTCCGCCCACTGACTAAGTTGCCATCCACAACGCACGGCTCGTTGACAAAGGTGCCTCCACAGACTTCGAGGTCGAATTTGCACTTGGGCACAGTGGCCATTCGTCGGCCCTTCACACAGCCGGCATAAGCCGGTATCTCCACGCCATGACACACACAGGCGATCGGTTTGTTTTGCTCAAAAAAGTGCCGTGTGATACGGACCAGGTCCTCATCATACCGTAAATATTCCGGGGCACGACCTCCGGAGAAAAAAACGCCTAAATACTCTTCCGGGTTCACATCTCGAAAGGCGATGTCCGCCTCAATGGTGTAACCCTCGAACTCGCGAGTGACTTTACCGTCCCAGTCCGGCGGAATTTCGTGCAGGACCATATGGTAACGTCGCTTCTCCGGACCGGCCACTACGGGTTCAAAATCATCTTCCTGAAGGCGATAATACGGATATAGTGTATCAACCGTCTCGGTCGCATCACCGACTATAATGAGCACTTTATTCATCTCCAAATACTAATCCTATAGTAATTCGTTGTCAACAGGAGAAACTAACGGACTCTTTTGGGCGAACAGGACCCGAAATTCGGTGGCTTCATAGAAACTAGGCTAAAAAATAGTTGAAAGGAAGGCAGAATTTAGGGCTATGAATGGGACTGCTAATTAGTTCCTGTTGTGGAAGGTCTTGGGACGGTACTTCGGTGGTTGGGCTTGT
>CAZLIO010000374.1:0-4552 GCA_964559025.1 uncultured Pirellulales bacterium
ACCACTAATAACACGTAATAAACAAAAACAAAAATATACTTAAAATCAGACTTATTATCATCATATCACACCCGAAAATTCCGTCCTTGTTTATTCACAAGGGTTTACGTACAATCACCGGATCACGATAACCGCCGACTTTTACGTTATCCCTTAAGTTGTTTGTGGCAAGGACGAGCGGTGTTTGTTTGGGATTGTCAAACTTGCCCAGGGCCAAACTCAACCGGGGGATTCTGGCCTTCGTCGGCAAGACCAGAGCTGTTCGGCCCGCGAAACTGCGGCCAGATCAGATCATCTGCTTCTGTCGTGTTGGTTGAATGGATAATCAAGAGTGCGATAATCAGTACTATTCGAATAAAGTATCGATACTCTGTCATTTGAAGCCCTGTTCCGGAGTGAATATGGGGGGCTTACAAACTGGGCGTCAATCCAGGCAGCTCGCCTTGCCAGCCAATCCTTAAGGTGGTCTATCTCCCCTTGAAAACTGCCAAAACGAGGCGGGGCGTTGCGCCATCTATTAAAGTTCCGGACCTGTGCCTCCTTCAGCTCGTTGGCCATCGAGTCTATGAGGGTGTTGATATTTTCGGTGCTAAAGTGTCCCCGCCTCAATTCAAACCACCGATCGATATACTTCTGCCGGAAATCAGGGTCCTCGAAAAGTCGATCCCACCAGATGTAATTCAGATAATCGGTCCCATCTCCGGTTCCGTGCCAACTCTCTGGATTGTTGTCGCGGCCATCGGTAGAATCGAGAGACCGATCAAAGTCCCAGAGTGGTCCCATTTCGAGTTTGCCGTTACAGGTTTTATACAGGTGTGTACTTAGACGAAGGGCGTCCACATTCATAGCAAGCATATTTAGCAGGTTATGGTCTATGAAGGAAGCTACATTGATGAATCGGGCATAACCAATCTGGGGATCAGTAAAACTTGTCCCGTAGAGAGCATCTTCAAAATCGTCCAGATAGCCTCTGATCCATGCTGACTGTGCCGCAGTGATTTCAACCTCTTTGGGGTCCACGTAACACAGTGTCCCGTCACCATATGTTGGATTTCCTCTGGAAGTACGAAAGCCAGAGTCACCTGAGTCAGGCCGGTCGATTTTCAGCATGTACCCACCTGTGATTCTTGGCTCAGTACTGTCCCATGGCTCGAGCTTTTCCACATTAACGCGTTCATCGCCTCGCTTGATCTTCTCCATGAATATATAGATCCCGACATAATCATCCGACGATACCTTGCCGCTACCTGTGTTAAGGTACATCTCGACAAATCGTGTGCGAACCGCATACCTGCCAATCTGATTACTCAATTCAAACATGAAGGCATTGTTAATGAGCGCCCGATCAAAGTTGTAAGGAGCATATAATATCCAGTCGGATTCGGCAGGTAAGCCGAAAATTGAAACATCTTTATCCTGATCATCTTCGTCCCATACTTCGAAACCGTACGAATGCTTGGGTGCCCCCGACGTACTTCTGCCGCGAGTCTTGATCCCACTCCGTCCGGCAAAATCAGCCGGATCGGTAATGTGCGCGCGACCATCCACATCAGTATCAATGAAAACAGAAGAGACCCTTTTATAAACTCCATAAATTATACTCTGGCGATTCGTATCCACTATGACAATCGGCAGGTCGGAACTGAAGCTCTGAACATCATTAGCCAACGCGATGTAAGTATGACTGACCACAGGGCCTGGTGCCTTTCCAGTCCCATATACGCGGGCCTGTACCTCGACTGTATTGCTGATTGAGACAGGACCGGTATATCGTCTTGATTTTTCAGTTGGCTTTCCTCCATCGAGTGTATAGCGGATATGGGCACCGGCAGCAGGGCCGGTTAATCTTAGGGAGAAAGAATTTGTAAACGTACCCCCCAGATGGGAAAACTGCGGGCTTTCAGAAATGCCGGAGTAACCTTGTGTATTAGCATTACCTGGCGTGGGATTAGTGAAAAACTGCTTCTGGTTCGCATAGAAACCGTAGGATATATCCTCCTCCTGCTGTGGATAACCGTATTTGTCTTTATCGTACCTGTATTCTTTATAGTCGTGCGCTATTTCTCCATTCGGATTCACCAGAGCCAGATATTCCCCATCTCCATCCAGTTTGAAGTTAGTGTGATAACGGCCGTAATCATCCTGATATGGAAAATTTTCAGGGTGATCAACCTCTTCAATACCCGAGGCATAGACAACCAAGTAGCTATCGGGCTCCAGTGACACATCGGGAAAAGGCCACCTGGTCAATTCACTATCTTCATCCGTCAGGTTCCAACCTTTCAGATTTATTGATTCCTGACCGGCATTATAAATCTCAATCCAGTCCGAAAAGACTTCTTTACCTTCGACATTAGTTAGATATGTACCTTCGTTGATAGCCATGATCTCGTTAATCAGTAGAGCAGAGTCCGGAAGCTGGGCATACGTTCCACCATTGGTAACTATCCGGCTTTTATGAATTTGGACCATCTTACCTGGGGGTCTGATCCAGTTACCTACAATATTAAACTCCACTGTATGAATCCCCGGGATAAGGTTTTTCACTAAGTCGCCGCTGTCCTGCCATGTTCCACCATCCAGCCGCCACTGTGCGCCGTCAGCAACGGCTTGCGGCGGAGAGATAATTACCCGAAGGGAACCGGTCCAGTCCTCTTGCCAGCTCTCTGCTAACAGGGCAAAATCAACCAGATTGACACCATCATTACCCGCCAGGTCGGCACAGCCGAGGGGGTAATCCGGGCAGCCTGGAGGGTCCAGCCATTGCTCGACAAAAGCCGCCAAGTCAGAAAAATTGACTTTGCAGTCCCCGGACAAATCACTTGGCGGACATTCCGGCTCAACAACCATAATGGTTATGAAATCATTGCCCTCTTGACCATGTTCATCCCAGACCTGAAGCTGTAGTTCATAGACACCGGGCTCAGGAAATAAGACCTGTGCATTGGATTTTGTTTGGGTACCCATAAAATCGGCGCTCGATTGGCCCAGGGATGACCAGAGAATTGTTAAATAATCTGGATTGGTCTGGCTTAGGTTACATGGGTCATCATCATAAATAGTAGGATATAACGGTACGATAGTGTTTCCAACACCCCTCCAGGTGATTGTCTGATCATCACCAGCATCAACTTCGGGAGGAAATCCGCCAGCCGGGCTTCCCAATAGCTCAACTTCGGCAATCTGCACACTATTCACAGATCCACCTGCTGGGCCTCGAATGGCTGTGAATAAGAGTTGATAGTGAATGTACGCCGTTTTATTGTGGAACGTAATCGGGGTTGTGTTCTTGGTAAACCTCGGCCACACCGTCCCTCGCATGAAATCGACGATATTACCACTGGCAATCAACGTATACGGCCCATCTATGCTCTCATTAGAACCAGAAAGTTCAAATGCAATCGGGTCACGACCCGGAACGTCATTCGCTGTCGTGAAAGTCAGTCCAGTAACGATATTCCCACCGACAGATGTTGTAACCTTCAAACCAGTGGGACCTAAATCGGGCTCAAAATCTCCGTTGAAATGCAGATACTTCGTCCCGGTATTATCATCGATCGCCAATGGAGGTGATTCATTACCAGGCCAATTTCCATTGTTCGGAACACCCTTTATGGTATCCCCTGGTTTGGTGATATCATCCGCCTGTGTCATTCCGCTCCATAGCAAGGTAGACACAAATACAACTATAACTGACAATTTTCTGTACATAATAATCCTGCTTAAAAAAATAAATATAATATGTTAATTGAGATGTAAAATATCTTCGCTGGGAAGCACCTGTACTCGCGTTACTGCATCTGTGTCTGTGTTACTCCCGTTCTTGCTTTCGCACCTGTGCCTGCGTTACCCCCATTCTTGCTTTCGCAAGAAAGCATAGGGGTGCAGGCAAGAAAGCACGGGAATTCAGGCAGGTGCGAGCACAAAGTTTCTGCTGCAACTTCTTACCTCACGTAATAAACCATCCTTTATCGGGAAAACTACAAGAATTCCGCCTGCTGGATGAACTCAAATTCGCAGATGCCCGACTGCGCGGGCACAAGCTTCACTAACATTATCTATACCAAATTATCTACCTTCCCGTCAAGAAAAATCTCTCAAATTATTGGATGTATTCTCAACAGCCTCAAATAAAAAACAGGCAATCTCCCCTGGCTGGGCGCCGCGGCGACTGCAAAATAATCAATTATCATTTAATTGGGGCTTATACCGAATGGTTCGATATAAGCCCCGAATCGCCTGTACTTGCGTAAACGCACCCTCATATCTTGCTTCACAATCCGAAGTCCACAGTCCGCAGGATGCCTGTCGGCAGATTCCTTACGGCAGAAGCCATGGGGGCCAGCCAAATCCTGGCTTCCGGTTCTTCGCTTATGGAGCCGGCCGATACAGCCGAATATCGTCAAAGTACATCGTACCCGAACCACCGGCCAATGGATTGTTCTTGTTACCAAGACCAAGAGCAATCGTATTGACATTGGCTAAGTTCACGCCCTGGTCTGCAAACGCCTGCAGGTCGATAGTCCACTCCGTCCAGTTAGTTACCTGTGCT
>CAZLIO010000375.1:0-4546 GCA_964559025.1 uncultured Pirellulales bacterium
CGTGGAGGTCTCGAGACCACTTGCAGCCGAGCAGAAATATGACTATCCGGTGATTACTTCTTCCGATGCTCATTTTTTGGAGGACATCGGAAAGAGTTATACCTGCTTTATGATAGAAGACGTCTCAGTCGATGAGATTAAGAAAGCGTTGCACAATGAAATGGGAAGGAGAATTATTGTTCGATAAACTGGAAGTGTAGAAGCTGGCTTGACGTTGTCGAAGCTGGTATCGAAACTGGAGGCTGGAAGCCGGATGCCGGACGAGCTTCGAGTTTCCAGAGCGAACATCGATACGAGCATCAACAACCTTAAACGAAAAAGGTATTTTGAAAAATGGAAGATCTGTCGCTGCACATCCTGGACGTTGCAGAAAACTCGATTGCCGCTGCGGCAAGGAGAATTGAAATTAAAATTGATGAAGACAAAGATAAAGATTTGTTGACTATCGAGATTATTGATGATGGTAAGGGTATGGACCGGAAGGCTCTGAACAAAGCTCTTGACCCCTTTTTCACGACACGCACAACCCGCAAAGTTGGCTTGGGCCTGTCCTTTCTGGCTCAGGCAGCCAAAGAGAGCGGTGGAAAAATTGAGCTGAACTCTAAACCCCGTGGAGGAACAACGGTCAAGGCGACATTTCGCTTGAGCCATCCGGACTGCAAACCTATGGGTGATATTAATGAGACCATACGCACCTTGGTTGCAGCCCACCCCGAGATTGATTTTATATACGAGCACAGAGAAGACAATTCAATATATCGATTTGACACGAGAGAAACAGGCAGAAAATGATTACTCTAACTATTGATAACAAAAAGGTCGAGGTTGAAGAGGGTTCAACCGTTCTACAGGCCGCCGAAAAACTTGGCATCAAGATTCCAACTCTTTGCCATCATAGGTCTTTGGAACCCTACGGTGCGTGTCGAGTCTGTCTGGTTGAATTAAACGGATCTCGCGGCCCGGTCATTCAGGCTTCCTGTGTCTATCCCGCTCAGGAAGGATTGGTTGTAAAAACTGATACGGAAAGGGTCTTGAAGAACCGCCGGATTATGCTCGAATTATTATTGGCCCGCTGCCCGGATTCAGAACGGATAAAGGAAATGGCCCGGGAGATGGGTATCGAAGAATCACGTTTCCCCAAGAAGAATGAAGACTGTATCCTCTGCGGACTTTGCACCAGAGTATGCGAAGAAAGGATGGGCGTCGGCGCCGTTAGTTTTGTCAACAGAGGTTCAGAACGAAAGGTCGCCGTCCCTTACGACAAGCATTCTCCTATCTGCATGACCTGCGGCGCCTGTAAAGTCGTCTGCCCGACCGAAGCAGTGGACCTCTCCGAGGTTACACTCAATAAACCCAGGCCTATCATGGCCGATTATGATGTGGGTCTTGTCCAACGGTCTTCTATTTATGTACCGTTCGCTCAGGCAATACCCAAGGTGGCCGTGATTGACCCTAATACCTGTATGCACTTACTTAAGGACGTATGCAAGTCTTGTGAGAACTTCTGCGAAGCTAACGCCATTGACTTCGAGCAGGAAGATAAAATCGAACAGATAAACGTCGGTGCTGTAGTCTTAGCACCCGGATACGAACAGTTCGATCCCGACCTCAAAAAGGAGCTCGGCTATGCAAGGTATCCCAATGTCCTGTCCAGTCTCCAGTTCGAGCGCCTTCTCTCAGCCAGCGGGCCGTTCCTCGGAAAGGTGCTGCGCCTCTCCGACGAAAAGTCACCCGGGAAGATTGCATGGATACAATGTGTCGGCTCGAGAGAAGTAGATTACAACTATTGCTCCTCGGTCTGCTGTATGTATGCAACCAAGGAGGCGATTATTTCCAAGGAGCACGCGCCCGACCTCGATTGCACAATCTTCTTCATCGACATGCGCGCCTTTGGCAAAGGATTCGACGCCTATTACGAGCGTGCAAAAGAGCTTGGCGTTAAATATATTCGCTGTCGTCCTTCTTCTGTCAAAGAGGTCCCCGGAACACATAACCTCAAAATCACATACCAGGCCGCTGACGGCGAAATCGAAACCGAAGAGTTTGGCATGGTAGTCCTGTCCACAGGTATAAGGCCTCCCGTGGAGGTCCGCGAGCTGGCAGAGCAATTCGGAATCGAACTCGATAAGTACGGTTTTGCAGCTACGCTTCCCCTGGAACCGGTGGAAACTTCAAAGCCCGGCGTCTATGTCTGCGGCCCCTTTGCCTCGCCGAAGGACATCCCGGAAACGGTCATGGAGGCATCCGCAGGCGCCGCCAAGGCCATGGCACTACTTACGGAGCAGCGAGGCACTCTAATCACGCATAAGGAGTATCCACCCGAAAGGGATGTTGCCGGCCAGGAGCCGCGTATCGGTGTGTTTGTCTGCCATTGCGGCAGGAATATCGGTGGAGTCGCCGACGTGCCGGACGTAGTCGAATACGCCAAGACCCTGCCAAATGTCGTCTATGCAGAGCATAACCTATATACCTGCTCAACTGATACGCAGGTTAAGATAAAAGAAACAATCGCCGAGCAGGACCTGAACCGCGTAATCGTAGCCTCGTGTAGTCCCCGAACCCATGAACCGCTTTTCCGCAACACCTGTCGTGAAGCCAGCCTCAATGAATACCTTTTTGAAATGGCAAATATTCGTGACCAGTGTACCTGGGTACACATGCATGAGCCGGAAATGGCCACCCGAAAAGCTAAAGACCTTGTCAGGATGGCCGTCGCCAAGGCAAAGATGCTCGAGCCGCTGGTCAAAAGCACTCTCAAAGTCAATAACAATGCCCTCGTAATCGGTGGCGGCATCGCCGGAATGACAGCAGCACTCAACCTGGCCGACCAGGGCTTTAAAGTACATCTCGTTGAAAACCAGGAGCAACTGGGAGGCAACCTTAGACATATATATAGCCTGCTCGTCGGCGACCCCCAGCAAAAGCTCAAAAACACCATTGAGAAGGTCAACGCCCATCCTAATATAGATGTCTATCTCAAAAGCAATGTATCTGCCGTTGAGGGTTCTGTCGGCAACTTCAAGTCCACAATACAGAGTAATGGCGATGGTAAACAAGTCTCACACGGTGTCGTTATCATTGCTACCGGAGCTGAGCAATACGAGCCGACCGAGTACCTCTACGGCAAAAATCCCCGTGTCCTTACCCAGCGAACTTTAGAGCAGTGGCTTTCTGAGGATAAAGCCGAGCTCAAAAATGTTAAATCCATTGTGATGATTCAGTGCGTCGGTTCACGAGACGAGAACCACCCATACTGCAGCCGCGTCTGCTGCTCGGAAGCGGTTAAGAACGCGATTGTCATCAAGAACAAGCATCCTGAGACTGAAGTTTACATACTCTATCGCGACATCAGAACATACGGCCTACTCGAAGAATACTACACAGAGGCAAGAAGCAAGGGCGTGCGCTTCATTCGTTATGAAGAGGACAAGAAACCTGAAGTCTCAGCCCACAATGGCAGCTTCAAAGTCTCCTGTGAAGACCCTGTACTCAATGCACCCGTTACCATAAACTCTGACCTGGTTGTACTCGCTCCTGCGATAGTACCGGGTGAAACCCTCAGTGAAGTTGGCCAATTATACAAGTTGTCGCTCAATCAGGATAAGTTCTTCCTCGAGGCGCACATGAAGCTCAGACCAGTCGATTTTGCCACCGATGGCGTGTTCATGTGCGGCTTGGCCCACTGCCCCAAATCCGTCGAAGAAAGTATCGCCCAGGCAGAAGCAGCAGCCGCCCGGGCATCCACTATTTTGTCCAAAGAAGAAATAGAATTGGAGGCTACTATATCAGAGGTAGTGGACGAAAACTGTGATGGTTGTGCGTACTGCATCGACCCGTGTCCATATAACGCGTTGACACTGATTGAATATATGTACAAGGGTGATATCAAGAAAACTGTTGAAAGAGATGCGGCATTGTGTAAGGGCTGTGGGGTTTGCATGGCCACATGCCCGAAGAAGGGAATATTTGTCCGCAGTTTCAAGCTCGAACAGCTCAGTGCAATGGTGGAAGCCGCACTGGAAGTAGCCTAATAGAGGAGTTTTTTTAATATGTCAGACGAAGAAACTTTCGAACCGGTCATTATCGGTTTCTGTTGCAACTGGTGCTCGTACGCAGGGGCGGACCTGGCCGGTGTTTCCCGGCAGCAATATCCTCCGAACCTGCGCATTATACGAGTTATGTGTTCTGGAATGGTGCACCCGAACCTGGTTATAGATGCCTTGACAAAGGGCGCAGATGGAGTTCTGATTTGCGGTTGCCATATCGGCGATTGTCATTACCTTGAAGGCAATGTTAAGGCTGAAAATCGAAAAGAAGCAATAGAGCTGATGTTGGAAGATTTCGGCATAGAACCTGAGCGTTTCAGACTCGAATGGATATCGGCATCTGAGGGCCCCAGATTTGCTGAGGTGATACGGGAAATGACCGAAACAGTACGTGCACTAGGTCCCAGCATGTACAAGACCTGAGAGCATGTGTTCGGCTTGAGCGTTAGAGGTGAAGCTGGCAGGTATGTAGAGATTTGAAAAGAAAGGACTTGTTTTAG
>CAZLIO010000376.1:0-4542 GCA_964559025.1 uncultured Pirellulales bacterium
TCGGCAGTATATTTTTAGGCGGAGTTCATGACTTTTCAGCCCTAATTGCATCTGTCCGGCACGGCGGAAAGACTATTGGAGGGGTGATTGAAGAGTACGTAGGTAACCCAGGCAAACGCCTGTTTCTGGCCTTCGCATGGTTCCTGGTCGTCTTGTTGATAGCGGTATTCGCACACGCGGTAGCCGATGTCTTTGTGAAAGAGCCGGCCACGGCCACGGCGTCCTTTTTGTTTATTATCGTTGCGATTCTCTTTGGAATGAGTGTATACCGGTTCAAGACGTCACTATGGTTATCATCCATTATCGGCGTGGCCCTGCTGGCAGGCTGTATTGCAGTTGGATTGCGTTTCCCCATCCTGCTGTCCTACAACACGTGGAAGTTGGTTCTTTTTGTCTATGTATTCTTTGCGGCGGTTGCTCCAGTCTGGTTCCTTTTACAGCCAAGGGACTACCTGTGCTCGTTTTTATTGTATGCGATTATGATAGCGGGCGTTGTGGGAATTTTCGCTGCCAATCCCAAAATGACGTCACCGGCTTTCACTGCCTTTAATGTCGAGGGCATTGGCTTTCTGTTCCCAATTCTTTTTGTGACGGTTGCCTGCGGGGCCATCTCAGGATTTCATTCCCTGGTCTCAGCGGGCACTACTGCAAAGCAGCTTAATAAAGAAACCGATGCCAAACCGATTGCGTATGGAAGCATGCTCATCGAGGGTTTACTGGCAGTGATGGCACTTATCACGGCCACAACGATTCTTCAAAGCGACTACACAAACCTTATGGGTGAGGGAGGGCCTATTGCCGTCTTCTCTTCGGGCATTGGTAGTTTTGTTTCTCATCTGGGTATCCCTGAAAAAGCAGGAGTCACCTTCGCTGCACTTGCCATTTCAGCATTTGCTCTGACAACGCTGGATACGGCCACGCGTCTGGGGCGGTTCATGTTTCAAGAATTTTTTGAAGGCACAGCCACACAGACCGTATTGAGCAAAAACCGTTACGTAGGCACTGTAGTCACGATTGCCGTGGCCATGCTCTTTACTTTCACGGGTACGCGGACCGCCCTGTGGCCTCTCTTTGGCTCGGCCAACCAGTTACTTGCATCATTGACACTGCTGGCTGTTACCCTTTGGCTGGCGAAGCTTGGAACAGGTAACAGGTTTATAAAGTATCCTATGTATTTTATGTTCTGTGTAACATTAACCGCTTTAGTCTTGCTGGCTTATAGGAACTTCGTTGACAAAAACATCCCATTGATTGTTACGTCGCTCCTGCTTCTTGGTGTAGCCATCACACTGGTGACCAAGGCAATGAGCAGTCTGAAAAAGATAACACACGAACCCAAAATTGAAACCACTGAATAAGAGGAGAAATGCCACGTGAATACACCCAAGACCCTCAAACGCGTTCTCATGGGGCCGGGGCCGTCAGATGTCGACCCCAGAGTGCTGGAAGCAATGTCACGTCCGACTATCGGACACCTGGACCCTGCTTTCCTGGAAATATTGAACGAAATACGCGAATTGCTCCAATACACATTCAGGACTAAAAACGAGCTGACGTTTGCAGTGTCCGGTACAGGCAGCGCCGGTATGGAGACCTGCGTGGTAAATCTTGTGGAACCGGGTGAGCCTATACTGGTTTGCGTCAACGGGGTATTTGGCACGCGCATGGCCGATGTTGCACGAAGGTGTGGGGCCGATGTAACCGCCCTCGAGATAGAGTGGGGTAAGGTGTTTACACCGGAACAGATTGCTGAGGCGCTACAAAAGAAATCCGCGAAGGTTGTCGGTATAGTACATGCTGAGACCTCCACGGGCGCACATCAGCCACTCGAAGAGATATCCAGGATTGTCCACGACCACGGCGCTTTGTTGCTGGCCGATACGGTCACGAGTCTGGGCGGTATGGAGGTTGATGTGGACGGTTGGCAAATCGACGCCTGCTATTCCGGCACTCAGAAGTGCCTTTCCTGTCCGCCGGGGCTGTCACCGGTGACCTTCAGCGCTGCAGCGGTTGCGGCCATCGATAATCGCAAAACCAGGGTTCAGAGCTGGTATCTGGATACTTCAATGATCCGCAAGTACTGGGGCAGCGAGCGCCTATATCATCACACCGCACCGGTTAATATGAACTACGCCTTGCTGGAATCCTTGAGGATAATTAAGGAAGAGGGCCTGGAGTGCCGATGGGCGCGCCACCTGGCCAATCACAAGGTCCTCCGTGCGGGGCTCTCGGCCATTGGAATCGACTACGTGGCCCAGCCGGGCTATGAGCTGCCTATGCTGAATGCGGTTGCCATACCCGCCGGTGTGGACGATGTCACCGTACGAAAACAGCTGCTCAACGAGTTCAACATTGAAATCGGCGGTGGTCTGGGTAAGTTCAAAGGAAAGGCATGGCGCATCGGCTTGATGGGCTCGGCCTGCACACTGAGTAACGTGATGCTATGTCTGTCGGCACTGGAGAAGTGTTTGGCTGACCAGGGCACATCCTTTAAGCGAGGCGCAAGCATCGCTGCGGCTATTGAGCAGGCGGGCCTGTCACGACGTGGCCGTGACACGGCGGGCAGGCACAAATAGCAGTCTGCGCTCCGTCGCCAAAGCTTCCAGCCTTCGTAGCACTTCGGCGGAGTAGGCTATGGGGCGTCGGCGACCCAGGCACAGCATGACAGTAAAAATCGGTCAGTTTGAGTTTTATTAATAATTTTCAGGGTGGAATAAATGAAAAATCTTAAAAAACGAATTCGTAACGGTGAAACGCTGATTGGATGCTGGCTCAACCTGGGCTCATCAGTAACTGCCGAAATTGTTGGGATGGCCGGCTTTGATTGGGTGCTCATCGATTTGGAGCATGGAGCCGGGACAGAAAAAGATGTGCTGCATCAGCTGCAGGCGCTGGAGCATACTCCAGCGGCGCCGGTGGTTCGCGTGGAGTCTTACGAACGGCAGCGCTTTCATCGCATCCTCGATTTAGGGGCCGAGGGTATCATGTGTCCACGGATAAACAACCTTGAAGAAGCGCAACGTGCGGCTAAGGCCATGCGATATCAGCCCGAAGGTGTTCGCGGCGTTGCGTATATGGTGCGAGCGACGAATTTTGGTGCGAGCTCTAAAGAATATTTCGTGAGCAGCAAAGATACCCTCGTCGGCATTGTACAGGTGGAGAGCGAGGAAATTCTTAACAGTCTCGATGACATCGCAGCAGTCGATGGTATTGATGTGCTTTTTGTAGGGCCATCCGACTTATCGATGGCATTGGGCATTTTCGGGCAATTTGAACATCCTCGATTCATCGATGCCTTGAAAACTACAGCGTCGGCAGCTCGAAAGGCTGGTAAGGCAACCGGGGTCCTGATGCGTAGCCCGGAAGAATTTAATAAATATCACGACCTGGGCTTTCGCTTTATCGCCTGTGGAGCCGATGCTGTATTTGTAACCTCCGGCGCCCGAAATATGGTGGATACTTTGAGTGATTTGAGGTCATCTCTGAAATGAACATTCGGCCTTGGCGCTTTTTTTGCAGGAACTCTCGAATATCTTTAAACCAGTAGCAGATGAAAATCACTAATGTAGAATCTTTTTTAATGTCTTATAAAATGCCTGAATCCCAAAAACTCCCCTTTTGGGGTGGAGAACGCACCATCCTCAAGCGAGATGCTATGCTCATTCGCGTATCAACCGATACCGGCTTGACAGGTTACGCTCCCGGTCCGGCACATGAACGCGCCCGGAAGGAAATTAATACGGAAATACGATTATTTCTCACCGGTAAGGACCCGCGTCAATGGAATTCTTTTACATTCCAATCCAATCCGGAAACAGTGAAGACATACTATGCCGTGGAAATCGCACTGATTGATTTAGTCGGTCGATACGAAGGCTGTGCAATCTCCGAGCTGTTGGGTGGACGTTTGCGCGACCGCATTAAACTTTATGGCAGCGCCGGTATGTATATGCCTCCTGAAAAGTATGCCAAAGAGGCGGCGGCCATTGCGGCTATGGGATTCCCTGCATATAAAATGCGGCCGGGGCTCGGACCGGAAGATGACTTAAAAACCATAGAATTGATGCGGCAGGCCGTAGGACCGGATATGGGCCTTATGGTTGATGCACATACCTGGTGGCGAATGGGCGAGCGCAGCTATTCCTTCGAACAAATTGAACAATTGGCGAATGATATGGCGACGTATAATCCGGTTTGGCTGGAAGAGCCGCTGCCTCCGGAGAAGCATGAGGCTTATCGCAAACTGCGAAGTCACTTGAATGTCAAGTTAGCCTCCGGAGAGCATGAGCCCGTTATCTCAGGTTTTCAGGATTTGATTGATTCAGGATCAGAGAACCTCTTCTCCCCAAGCATTTTTACTCTGAATAAATCCAATCCTCCCCTTTTTGTTTTTCCGTATCCTGAATAATAAATGTAATCACCTTTAGTAAAGTTACGTGGGATAAAACATAAACCGGAAAGATCTCCGGAAGATTCAAGAGTTGATTTCAACTCTCCGGGTTTGCTTCGAAGTACACCTCCAGCAGCTGCGATGTGCTTGAA
>CAZLIO010000377.1:0-2894 GCA_964559025.1 uncultured Pirellulales bacterium
CCCTACAGCCTCTTCGAGGACATTTGCCTCTGCGGTGTGGGTATGGACGTCGGCCACGAGCGTTGTCAGTAGCCCTTTTTCCTCAATGCCGATGACAGCCCATTCAAGGGTTTGAGCGAATTGCCTTATATACTCGTAGTCTTCCTCGGAGAGGGTTTGGTTGGTCAGCTCTTTGTTGGCGATTTCAATCAGTCGGCCCAGTATGCTCTCAAGGCTTGTCAGCCGATCCGCAGCCTGAGCCGAGAGTGCATCGAGGTCGCTGAGGCCCTGCCTTGTCATCTGAGTCAGTGCCAGCAGTCTGCCATAAAACTCCGGCACCGGCTCGACGTAACCGGGCACAGAGGGGGGAATACTGGTTTCTCTTGGTGTATAGCTCTGTTTGGCGTAAAGGATGGTGTCGTGGCGAAGCTCGGTCCACGATGCGAGGGCGGCATTAAGCTCCTTCTTCTGCCAGGCCTGGGTCCGCATAAAGTTGGGGTATCCTTCGCCGAAGCCCTCTATAAGCGCCCGCAGCGAATACAGCCAGCCCCAGTAGAGGTTCCGGTTCCAATCGGACAGGTCTAAGGCGTCGAATTCGACCTTGAGCTCGTTGAAGCGGAGCCAATAGTCGATGTAGTCTGTGTCGCCTTCTTCGATGAGAATCATCCTGGCGCGGTCCGAGCCCAAGATGGCCATAACGTCCAGGCCCCGCGGGTAACAGCGTGCCCAGCGGACGCCGGAAAATCCGCAGGTGAAGGGTTTGGGCTCGGTATCACCGATATAGTCGAGCACTTCGGGGAAGACAAGGTGCTGGAACATATACGAGTCGGGGATGAAGCGCTGGCCCATAAGGCGCATACCTTTTGTCTTGTCGAGGACCTCGTTGAGAGATTCGGGTGTGATTGGCGGAGATACGAATACGTTGCCGGTGCCGCCGAATATCTTCGGCGAAGGGAGCAGGGCAAGCTCGGTCTTGAGGGCGAAGAAATTGTCCTCATCATCCAAAATCGTGGGTTCAAAGCTACTTCCGAAGACTTTATCCACTGCACCGAGATACTCATAAGGTGTGAGGTCATCGGCCAGGCCTACGTAGAAGGCCGTAACGTCGTATATCCGGTCCCACACTTCACGGCCGCTGCGCTGGTTTATTTGTACCGCTTTGAGAGATTTGGCCAGCAGTACGGCCTGGATGGTCTGAATTTCCGCATCCTCAGTGCTGATAAGGGCTTCGCCCATCGGCCCCCAATTCTCGGCGCCTTTGATGAGGAATGCCATCCGTCCGTACCACATTAGCGTTCTGAAATAGCGTTCGAGCTGCTCGCTTCGTGTGTAATGGCCCCTCGGTACATACTGCGAGTAGTCTTCCTCATATATGAAGATGTCACTGTTGTCGAATCCGGCGTGAGCGTCGATTTTGGCCAGCTCGCCTGCGACGAGGTCGGCAACCAGTTGTGGTACTTCGGCGTCCGTCTGGATTAGTTTTTTTGCCACGGTCAGGTAGGCCACGTTGCGTTTTGCGGCTTCTTTGAGCCGGCCGGTATGTTGTTCGTGCAGACTCAGTGCATCGTCCAGCAGCGCCGTTGTCAGGTCGAGGATGTCTGCGTAAAACTCGCGCTCTTCTATTTCCTTCAAAGTTTCATCGAACTGGATGTGATAGAGATGCAGAAGTGTATCGGCTGTAACGAACAAGGGCACATCCCTATTGCGCAGGTACTCGTATGGTTTTACGATATCGTTTTGGTCGGGAAAGTCGTATTGGAGGATAGCAAAACCATTTTGTTCGAGCATCGGGGCGGCACTGTTCAGGCCAAACCTGGAATCCATACGGGCGTAGTTGCCGATGGTTCCTAAATCGAGGGGGAGGGTATAGCCCGGTGTATTCGGCTCGATGGGATTGTCGTATGGGACGTAATACTCACTTAATCCTGTTTTGCCGGTTTCGCTTTGGTCTGCGGATTTGAGATAGTTGTCAATGAATAGCGCAAAGTCATTTATGTCCACGGCGCCGTTTCTGGTCAGGTCGGCGCCGTCGCACCAATCCGGCTGGCTGCAGCCGGTCTGTTGCCAATAAGAGATAAGTATGACAAAATCGTCGATATCAATATCATTATCGGCGTCGAGGTCGCCTCGCAGGCACGCCGAGATGGTATTTTTTTCAATACATCCGTTTCCCTGCATACAGATTGTAATACAATCAGGATTCAATACGCCACGGACCCGGACGTGGTCTCCGACCTGGAAATGCTCCAGGTTATCCAGTACGTATAATCCGCCCGTGTCAGGTTCGAACAGTACGCACTCAACTCCCTGTACGAGGACGCCGCAGCCATCGAAATAGCCGGGGACCAGCGAAATTATAAGGTCACTGGTGATTGGGCCGAAAGAAGACTGCACAGTTATCATCAGGTGTGAGCCGATTAGCTCGTATTCGTGGGGCATGTCGTCCAGCCAGAGGCCTGCGACCTCGAAGCCCGGCGGAAGCAAGATGTCGAAGTAGGCTGTGGTGGTTTTATCGTATGTGGGAAAATACTTGCCTGTACCCACTGCATAGAAAAAGACAAATTCGTTCGGGCGTTTAATTAGGCTGTGTTCGTAATCCACGCTGAAGACAGCACCGCCGGTAGGGAAGGGTCCCTGCCATTCAATCATTGGTATCGTCGGCGTCTCCGGCAGGACGGTGGGATACTCTTCGCTGCTCCAGTCCCAGGGCAATTCAACATTATCGGCGGTGAGGCGGATATTATTTGCATCGGGGGGGACCGGAAACAGCATAGAATTGACGTCTTCTGGGATGTGTGTAAAGGTGAATTCCCCGGTAAAGGCCGCGGCAAGTCCATCGGCGGAGGGCTTGATGTGGATGTTCATATTTTCAAGAGGCATACTTGCCGGCTGGGGCAATGGTATGGGATTAGCGG
>CAZLIO010000377.1:2994-4524 GCA_964559025.1 uncultured Pirellulales bacterium
TTCATATTTTCAAGAGGCATACTTGCCGGCTGGGGCAATGGTATGGGATTAGCGGACGCTGGCACAACTGAGCTTGTCGAAGTCAGGGCAGTTGCCGCCAAGATGATGGATAATATGGCATTTTGTTTTGTCATCTGAAATGTCCTCCTGCAAAATTCCTTCATTGCTTAGATTTTACCATAAAAACGTCAGGAATCCAAATAAAAAGAGCGGTTAATTTGTTGTTATTTGCCCACGAGATGGAACCGTTGGCTTATTAGACGCAGGGGCATCTCGAGAACTGCCCCTACCTGGCGGCTAAAGGTTGTCGTGTTTTAATGCCGATGATATTATGGCGGAAGGTGTTTAGCAAATAGTAAACCATCGTTCATGCCCCATATTTGGGGGTGCGAGCAATGAGCAGTGAGATATGCCCTCGATGCAGAGACAAGCAGTGAGAAAATTCGATACTCGATACTCGATACTCGACCCAGCAGCGCTGGGTTCCGATCAAAACCCGCCTTTGGCGGGTCGATCCTCGACGAGCATTGAAACTCTACCTTTATGGCAAAACCTTAAGGGCTTTCTGGATTATCTGACTGTCGAGGCGGGTCTGGCGAGGAACACTGTTTTGGCCTATGGCCGAGACCTGAGAAGCTTTCTGAAATACTGTAAATCCAACAACACCGACCAAATACGGCAAATAAAGCCGGCCCTTATTCAAAACTATCTGCGAGTGCTCACTCAGGAGCAAAAAAGCGAAAGCTCAATTAAGCGTTCTCTGGTTGCGATAAGAATGTTCCTGCGGTTCGGCAAGCTTACCGGCCTTGTCGAAGACGACCTGACCTCAATGCTTGAAAGCCCGAAGGTCTGGCAGAAGCTGCCGTGTGTTTGCAGCAAAAAACAGGTTCTTGAGCTTCTGAATTCACCGTGTCCGGATGAGCCTTTTTACCTTCGTGATAAGGCGATGCTTGAATTGCTCTATGCGACCGGGATACGCGCAAGCGAGATAGCGGGGCTGAAAACCTCCGACTTGAACCTTAATATCGGCTACCTGCGCTGCCTTGGCAAAGGGAACAGAGAACGCGTGGTACCAATCGGCAAAGCTGCCATCGCCGCGATAGAAGAGTATCTGACCCACCCTGTTGGAAGGCCGAGGCTGGTCAAGCCTTTCAGCGGCGATTTTCTTTTGCTATCTCGAACAGGTCGGCCTATGAGTCGTATTGAGATTTGGAGATTGGTAAAAAAGTACGCGATTCGGGCAGGTATGCCCAGAAATTTAACTGTGCACACGTTGAGACATTGCTTCGCAACGCATCTGCTGGCCGGTGGGGCGGATTTGCGAAGCCTCCAGGAGATGCTCGGTCATGTGGACATAGCTACTACGCAGATTTATACGCACGTTGACCAGGAAAGATTAAGAAAGATTCACCGAAAATACCATCCGAGACCGTGATTGGTGATTGGTGAGCAGTTAATTGGTGAGTAGTTAGTTCCTGTTGCGGAAACAGTATTTGTCATTCCCGCGGAAGCGGGAATCCAGCTTTTTCG
>CAZLIO010000378.1:0-4521 GCA_964559025.1 uncultured Pirellulales bacterium
TAAGTTTGTTCGGAAAATCTGGAGCCGTTATTACAACCTGATTACTTTTATGGATAAACAGGTAAGTGATTTACTTGCCCAGCTTGAGGCCGACGGTTTGGCTGATAATACGATAGTATTCTTTTTTTCAGACCACGGAATGGGCATTCCTCGATTCAAGAGAACCCTTTATGATTCCGGTCTTAATGTCCCGTTAATTATTCGTTTTCCTGAACGGTATCAGCACCTTTCTGAGCTTAGGGCAGGCAGGAGAACTGACCGATTGGTTAGTTTTGTTGATTTTGCGCCGACGGTTTTAAGCTTAGCTGGATTGTCGATACCGGGTTATATGCAGGGGCGTGCATTTCTTGGCGCCTGGGCGGGGCCGCCGCGGGAATATGTCTTTGGGACGGCCAGCCGGGTTGACGAGGCTTATGAGATGTCTCGCAGCGTGCGTGATAACCGCTACAAGTACATTCGCAATTATATGCCGCATTTGCCGTATATACAGCCGAGCGAATATCCGGACAGGGCTGAGATTATGAAGGAGCTGCGCAGAGCGGTCGCAGAAGAAAAGCTGTCAAGTATACAACAATTACACTGGGCACCAACCAAGCCGATTGAGGAGCTTTATGACACATCGGCTGACCCACATGAAGTAAACAATCTGGCTGGTTCGGCTTCACTTAGGAGGGTTCTTGCGAGGCTGCGTAAAGTGCACCTTCAATGGATGGTCGAGACGAGAGATGTAGGATTGTTGTCGGAAGCTGAAATGCATATTCGTGCCGAAGGTTCAACGCCTTATGAGATGGCGCGACAAATTAGTAAATATCCTCAACAGCGTATTCTCGCTGCGGCCGATTTGGTTGGAAGAGGACCGGATAATATTCCGAAGCTAATCGGGTTATTAAGTGATTCGGACAGTGCGGTCCGCTATTGGGCCGTCATAGCTCTAAGTGTCATCGGTTCCGGTTCTCCGCCTGTCATCGAGGCGCTAACCGAGCGGCTGGAAGATTCGAGCCCAAACGTTCGGTTTGCGGCAGCCGGTACATTATGCAAGATGGGTCTTTGCGAAAATGCCTTGGGCGTGCTGGCTGAAGGCCTGGAAGATTGGCGGGAGGAAACGGTCCTGTATGCTGCTCGCGAGATACAGAGTATCGGCAATAAAGCCTGCCCGATTGTCCAAAAGATAAAAGAGGCCCAGGGACGATGCAAAAATCCGGATGGGACATATAAAAATAATAATCACGCAACGTTTATCGACTGGGCCCTGAAATACGCTCTGGAGAATTGTGGAGAATAATCGAATTAGATAGATTTGTGCCGGAAGAGATTCTTCGGCCCTTCGGCTACGCTCAGGGCAAGCTTTCTTTCGCCTCAGAATGACGGGTTTGCTCGTCATGCTGAGCAAACCGAAGCATCTGGCCTGAGAGTGAGAATGAGATTCTTCGCTGCACTATGTTTCGCTCAGAATGACAATTATTAAACAGATTCCTCGGCTGCGCTCGGAATGACGAATTGGTTTATGTTATTAAATGAGTAATATTATGGATGGAACGCTTGCAGAAGAAAAAGGCAGCATTGTGTATGTGATGCTCGTATGTATGGTAGCTGCTTTAGGGGGGCTTTTGTTCGGCTATGATACAGGGGTAATTAACGGTGCGATAGGTCCTCTGAAAGCCCACTTTGTCCTTGATGCAAACTGGGCAGGCTGGGCGACAGGTTGTGCGCTGGTTGGATGTGCCATAGGGGCGGCTATTGCCGGCGTGCTGAGCGACTGGCTTGGTCGGAAAAAGGTGCTTATTCTTTCTGCAATTTTGTTCTTAATCTCTGCGGTGGGAACGGCCCTGCCGAAAAATATTACCATTTTTATTATTTACCGGATAATCGGCGGCTTGGGCGTGGGGGCGGCATCGATGTCCTCGCCGATGTATATCGCGGAGATATCGCCGGCGAGGATTCGCGGTCGGATGGTCTCGGTCAATCAGTTTGCAATCGTGACCGGTTTTTTGGTGGTATATTTTGTGAATTATTTTATCGCCCTTCAGGGTGACCAGATGTGGAACCAGGAGTCCGGCTGGCGGTGGATGTTCGGCTCGGAGGCGCTGCCGGCTTTACTTTTGTTAGTGCTGTTGTTTTTTGTGCCGGAAAGTCCTCGCTGGCTGACCAAACAAAATCGCAGTAATGAGGCGTTGGAGATTCTTACCCGCGTTAATGGGGCTGAATATGCCAAAACCGAACTGCTGGAAATCAAGGATGCGATTACCCACGAGAGCGGGTCGCTGAAACAACTGTTGCAGCCGGGTATGAAGATTGTATTGGTCATCGGCATTGTATTAGCTGTTTTGCAGCAGGTTACGGGTATCAATGTTTTCCTTTATTTCGGGACTGAAATTTTCAAGAAGATGGGTTCCGAAACCAATGCCGCTCTTCTTCAAACAGTGGTGGTAGGCGCGGTAAACCTGACCTTTACTATTATTGCAATCTGGATGGTGGACAGGTTGGGGCGAAAGCCATTAATGATGATCGGGTCGGTGGGGATGGGGCTTTCGCTGTTGGGGATGGGCTTAATGGCATACGTCCAAAAAACAGATTTGTGGGTTTTGTTATTTATACTGGGTTATATCGCATGCTTTGCCCTTTCGGTGGGGCCGGTAACATGGGTGATTCTGTCAGAGATATTCCCGACCCGTATTCGCGGGCGGGCAATGGCTATTGCCACGGTATGTCTCTGGGTGGCAAACTACTTGGTTTCCCAAACATTTCCGATGATGGAGGAAAATAACTGGCTGCTCGAGAAGTTTCATCATGCTTTCCCGTTTTGGCTGTACGGGATTTTCTGCGTTGTTCTGGTCACTTTTGTCTGGCGGTTCGTGCCGGAGACCAAAGGCAAAACGCTGGAGGAGATAGAAAAACATTGGATGAGCACATAGATTGAACAGCAGGAGAGCGCTTTGTAATATTTTCAGCAGAAGGTGTGAAATGAATTTTCCCAAGCGAATGACTATTCAAAGCCATACGATAACCATTGTGCCGCGATACGCAGAGACCGACAAAGGCGGGGTGGTTCACCACAGCGTCTATCCGGTTTGGTTTGAAATGGGGCGCACGGAACTTTTACGGGTTAACGGGTTGGCATACAAAGACCTCGAAGAAGCGGGGGTGTTGTTTGTCGTAGCCGAGCTGCGTATAAAATATCGCCGGCCTGCAATGTATGATGAGAAGCTGCAATTGGAAACGCATTGCTCAGCGGTTACCGCCAGTAAGGTTGAGCATAGCTATAAGCTTACACGCAGCAGTAATGGGATAATCTTAGCTGAGGGTTCGAGCGTGCTGGCCTGCGTCAACGCCGAGGGCAAGGTTCGCCGAGTACCTGAATTTATGTATTCCGAAGCCGGTTAGAAATTCTACAGAGGGTGATACTACACAAAATGCGGAGAATTTTGGCCGAGCGAGTCAGAAAAAGCAATTCATTTGTGGTTTTCAATTGACAATTGGCGATTGACAATTGACAATTCGTTTATGTCTTCAGAAAAAAAGGAAAACTGCGGTCTTTTTGGAATTTTTGGTGACGCCGAAGCGATTCATAAAACCTATTTCGGCTTACATAGTCTTCAGCATCGCGGCCAGGAGTCGGCTGGAATTGCCTCCAGTGACGGTGAATTAATCCAGTGTTATACAGGTATGGGTATGGTCAGGAGGGTTTTCCGCACCGGCAGGGACGTTTTAAAAAGATTGTCTAATCCGATAGCAATCGGCCATGTTCGGTATTCAACAACAGGTTCCAGCAGGGCTATAAATTGTCAGCCGCTTTTGGCCGAGTACTCCCGCGGGCAGGTGGCAGTGGCACACAACGGCAATCTTATAAACGCAACATTGCTGCGGGACGAATATGAAGCGTATGGCAGTATATTTAATTCTACAAGTGATACTGAGATAATTACTCATTTGCTTGCCAAGCCGACCCACGTGAGCAATTCTGACCCATTGGCACATGTACTGAACCATCTTCAGGGGGCATATAGTCTGCTGTTTTTATTTGCCGACCGCATTGAAGCGGCGCGGGACCCTTACGGCATCAGGCCTTTGTGCATAGGGCAAACCGAAAAAGGCGCTTATGTAGTTGCCAGTGAGACGTGCGCCTTTGATGCCATCGACGCAAAGTTCGTACGGGAAGTTGAGCCTGGAGAAATCGTTCGGCTGGATAAAGACGGACTGCACAGCAGATTTTTCGTAACACCGGGCACTGTTACGCCAGCTCATTGCATCTTTGAGCATATCTATTTTGCCAAACAAAACAGTACAATTTTTGGTGAAAATGTACACGAGTTCAGAAAAAAACTTGGAAGACAATTAGCAAAAGAACAACCTATCGATGCGGACGTGGTAATACCAATACCGGACTCAGGGACCTCAGCGGCAGTAGGATACGCAGAGCAGAGCAAAATACCTTTCGATATGGGAATGGTCAGGAGCCATTACATAGGCAGAACATTTATCTCGCCAGACCAGAAAGTGAGAGAATTAGAGGTTAAACTTAAA
>CAZLIO010000379.1:0-4514 GCA_964559025.1 uncultured Pirellulales bacterium
ATACATATAGGAAATTTAATTTTCACTTATGGGATAATCATAGCGCGCCACGCCGTATCGTTCAAGGGAAATCAGAGGGTATCCTCTGCAGGCGTGCGGAAAAAAACAGTTCCTTGACAGGCTTGTACGAACATTGTAGATTTTACTTAAGCAGGTTCAGATTGAACGTAAGTAAGGAGGTATTTCAATCATGAAATTAAGTCTCGATTCGATCGGATATGGAGGGTATTTTACCGCTCATGGGGAACAAGCTAACCTCGAGAATGTAATGAAAAGGGCAGCAAAATTCGGTTATGATGCAGTCTGTATTTATGCCCACCGTCCTATTGGTTTTCCCATGGATATAGGTGAGGATCGTCGTAAGAAGCTTGTCGATTTGGCCCATGATCTTGATCTTGACTTCGGCGGCGTTGTATGCTGTACGAACTTCCAGGAAGCTAACCACGTGCTTTTGTATTCACAGGAAAAAGAAATAATGTACGTAAGATCAGCTATTGATCTGGCGAAAGACGTAGGAGCCAAAGTAGTCCGTATTCTTGCGGCATTCTACGGCTATTTCCAGAATCCATATGCGAGCCAGGGGTACGGCTCCCCGGCTTTCGAAGCACGTTCCAGGAGAGTTTCAAGGAACGAGGACTTTCTGGAGGCGTGGCATCAGGTCAGGAGAGGTCTTAAAGAAGTGGCGTTGTATGCTCAGGACAAGGGTATTGACCTGGCACTACAGACCCACCCTGAGATTACGGGCAACAATGAAGAAACCCTCGCAATGATTGAAGAAGTGGGTGTCGAGAGCTTGAAGGTGGGGCTTGATTTGCCGTTATTCGAGTCATTCGACCATGAGTTTGTAAGGAATACCGTCCACAGCATGAAGGGGCTTATGGTTTACTCACATACCATATCTCTGGCGAAATCTGCCACAGTAGGTGGGGCTCCTTACAGTTGGGAGGAGGTAACGCCGGGCGGGCCTAAGGATACACTGCCATGGGAGGTATTCCTAAAGGCTTGTAAGGATATTGGCTACAATGGTTACTTGTCCCACGAGCAGTGCTCGCCGATCATTGTAAAAGGTCATAAGCTCGGTACTCTTGAGACGATTGACCAGCGCTACATAGATGCCCATCGCTACTTTAGCGGCCTGCTAAAGAAGCTTGATTGTTACAGTGGCCACAAGGCGGTGTGATGCCGGATTGCCGACGATGTTCAGTCAGCCATGGGGATCGCAAACGCTGGCCTCTACATCGATCTCAGGAAGGATTACTCGCCGGGCAGCTCTTTCTTCGGGCTAATCAACGCGGTTCGAATCTACAACCGAGCAAAGATAGGTGCTTCAAGCGACGCCACTGACAGGTTTTTCGAGGGTTCAATAGACAGCGTCCGCGTCTATGAGCGAGCACTAAGTGGCACGGAGATTAGTGATATGTCCAAGGGGATATACGTGGACGCAGTTGACAGCGGTAGGTGGACCGAGCTTGGGAAAACCACATAGAGAAGTGAGATCATTAAGAAATAACACCTCCCTGAGTGTGGATAGGGAAAAAGAAAAAGCAGTGTCATTACTCGACACGTTTCACTGAGACGAAGTGCTGAACGATCCACCGGAGGTCTTCGTTGTCCGGCGATGTGAGCGTTATACCGGAATGAGCCGATGGATCTGCTGCATTGACGCTGATGAACTCGAGTGTGCGTTTATCCATCCATTTGCGTTTCTCCGCATGGCCGTCAGCGAAGCCGAAAGTGCTTGCCTTAATATGGTAAGAAGCCAGGGGATCATAAAAGGACCAGCTCCCGGGATTGGCCAGGCGATTCATGCTGCCTCCCATGGGCAAATGCCAGCCTCCTTCATTTTCCCCGTATTGACTACCATTGTGCTCCTCCTCGACGAAGACATAATATTGAGGCGCATTCCTGACCTCGAGCATCTTCCTATAGTAGCGATATCCGCCACGACCCTGTAGATTCCCTTCGCTAAGAGGGCCAAAAGCATAGGAGATGGAATAGCTGCGAAAACAATCACGCGGGGGGCGCCTGGTGCTTCGGCGATTATCACCCGGGCAGCGATAGACGTCCACGTCCTTGACGTACGGCCACATCGTCCCAAGCTGTATTCCTCGAAAGCGATCCGCATCCGTGATGGTCTCGGGTGCCGGCTGGGGTAAATTGTTTCCTGCAAAGTCCTTCGGCCGGTGAACCCAGGGGCTCTTATCAGTTGTAGTTTCGTAGCAGGCGCCATTGCTCATGAGAAAATCGTCATTGTCATTTGCATACATGATCCATCCGGCTGTGAGGCTCCGATGGTTCGTCAGACACCTCGCCATAGTCGCCTGTTTCTTGGCTGTGTGTAGCGCTGGTATCAAAACTGCCATTAAAATGGCAATTATGGCGATTACAACTAACAATTCAATCAGTGTGAAACCTCTTGCTGTGTTCATGATATACCTCTTGTTCTTTTGCATGAATCGATATTCTCCTTTTGAGCGTGCTGAAAGCACATCTTTTTCTTTCAACCTTACATGTTACCATAAGCCTCTTTGAATTTCAACCGGTTTAAATCGAAGTTCTTCTTGACGGGAAGGTAGATAATTTGGTATAAGTAGAATAGTTAAAAAACGTGGCTTTTGGCCTTTTAGCGGGTGAAATACCTTTAATTTTCAGGTAAATTAGCCTCTCTGGAGGATTGAGGAAGGGACAAAGCTTAAAAAACTTTGTGCACCGCAGGTAGAATCTATTCAATTAACAGCTCATTTTGGGCTTTTGCAAGGAAGGAGGTAAGGTAAAGTTCTATAAGAATTGTCTTGGGCAGGCAAGGAATTTAGTGAAGATGGAAGTTTTTGTCGGGGTTTTGGTGTGTGGCCAAAACCTAATTATGTTAACTTTGTAGAAGGAGTATTATTATGTCCCAAATTGATTTCTGCCGGTTTCTGTAGAGTTGTTTTTATTTGAGAATTCTTAGTTTGGGAACAGGAAACTTTATTTGGAGGAAAGAATTATGTTTGAGAAAAAATTTATAATGCCCTTACTCTGTCTGGTGGTAGTGCTTAGTCTTTCGGCTGCTGCAGCCAGAGGGGCAAATATTCTATTTGTCTCCTCGATGACAGCAGTAGAGGACGATGCCCTTAAAGCCTTCATGGAAGGCCTTGGGCACACGGTAACGTATTTGGATGACGATGAAGATGAAGCAGCTACTGAGGCCGCCGCTGCTGCCGCGGATTTGGTCTTTATTTCCGAATCGGTGGGTTCCGGGGGGATCAAAAACGAGATCACAGAAATCGAAACTCCGATGATCGTTGGCGAGCCGTGGGCCTGGGATGAAATGGGTTTGACAGAAGGTGGTGGCGGGGACGACCCTGCGGTCACTACAGACGCAGAGATCGTTGACCCCGGACACTATATGGCCGCAGGTCTCAGCGGGACCGTGGCCGTTCTCACTGACATTCTCGACGGGGGCAATCTTGGCAAGGGCCTCACTGGGCCAGAGGCTACCGTAATTGCCACAGCCACGCTAAGTGACGGCGTGACTTACGATGTTATTTTTGTTTACGAAAAGGGTGCTGCTCTGCCTGTAGCTCCGGCAGACGGCAGTCCTCAGGTTGCAGCGGATATCCGTATCGGTTTCGGCTTTCACGCGATTTGCTACCCTGTGCTTAATGAGAACGCTTATGCACTGTTAGGAGCGGCAGTTGACTATGCGCTGGGTCTGACTGGGCCGCCGGAGCCGGTTAATCCCGGCGCCGAGGGTCTGGTGGCGCATTGGCCGTTGGACGAAGGTGCCGGCAGCACGGCCGCAGATATTGTCGGTGGCCACGACGGCACGCTCAAAGGTGGAGTGGCCTGGGCGGGTGAGGGCTCTCCCGTGAACGGTGACGCACTTTCCTTTGACGGGTACTCCGACGGGGCAAACCATACGACGGATCCTGGTAATATTAATTGGGTGTCCGTGGATCCGTTCGATGTGGTTGGCCCCGGTATCACCCTGGCGGCGTGGATTAGGCCCGAGGGCTTCGATATTACTGACGCCCGCATTATCACCAAACAGAAAACCTGGTCTTCAAGTGATATCTGGTGGATGTTGAGCACGTATACAGACGGCACGGCTCTTCGGATGCGACTGAAGACGGACGACGGAGGTCCCGACAATGGTACCACAACGATGTTTAGTGACACCGGGTATCTCGAGGCTGGTGTATGGTCGCACGTGGCAGCAACCTACGACGGCAGCAAGATGCGGCTGTACCACAACGCCGTGGAAATTATGAGCACGGACAAGACTGGTACCATCCAGGCCGACCCCACCGCGGCTGTGGCGATCGGTAACAGCCCGCTTGCCGATCCCGGCGGCCTGAGAGCAACGTTCCATGGACTGATCGACGACGTGCGGGCCTATAGCCGGGCTTTATCCGAACCTGAGTTTCGTTACCTCGCTGGTAAAAGGGCGACGCCGGTTGATCCCGGTACTGATGGTCTGGCTGCGTACTACGCACTGGAGAACGATGTGTTAGATAGTTCCGGCAACGGCA
>CAZLIO010000380.1:0-325 GCA_964559025.1 uncultured Pirellulales bacterium
CTCGATCAGCGTGAAGCCCCTTCTCTCTCTTTTCTTTCTCATCTTCAATCTCCTAAAAAATGTTTTGAAAATTACCTCACTTCCTACTCATGATTCTTGTGATTCTTGTATTGCGTTTTTCCTTTGTGCGCTCCGTATTACGCAATACACACGCTCAATCCTTAAATCCTCTATCGACCAAAATCACTGACAACTATATGAGTTTTTCGAGTTTTTTATCGCTTATTTCATCAAGGGGTGGGAGCACGGATTACACAGATTTTTTATTTGTTTTTAGTCCGTATAATCTGCAAAATCTGCGGTTAAGACTCATCCCCCACAATAT
>CAZLIO010000380.1:335-4496 GCA_964559025.1 uncultured Pirellulales bacterium
AACACAAAAACCCAAAAAAGCAAATGGTGAGTAGTTAATTGGTGAGCTGAATCCTCACTACTTACCCCTGACTACTCACCACCTATGCTCCGAGATTGAACTATCCAGCCCCTGCCACGTCCGACATTGTGAAAATCGGCAAATACAGTGCAATAACTACCACCGACACAACAGCACCGACCGATACAATCATTATTGGCTCAAGCAGGCTGGTCAAAGTGGTTACCGTGGAATCAATCTTTCGTTCATAATGCTCGCTGGTCTTTCCGAGCACTATTGGCAAAGACCCGCTTTCTTCCCCGACCTGTATCATTTTGATAACCATATTGGGGAAAAACCCCGCTGCCGACATACTCGAAGAGATGTTTGAGCCTTCGACAATATTTTCTCTGGCTTGTACTACCGCAGACTTCATAATATCGTTAGCGGTCATCCCACTGAGAACATCGAACACCTCAAGCACGGAAACCCCCGAAGACAATAAAGTTGACATAGTTTTGCAAAACATTGCAACGAAGGCCTGACTGAATACATTGCCAAGCAAAGGTATGCGCAGAACTGCTCTGCTAAATAAATAATGTCCTTTTTTGGTCTTGTTGAAGAAACCACCGAAAATTATCAGGACAAAAACAAACCCGATCATATAAATAATATTGTGGCGTAGAATATCGTAAAACCCCATAAATCCCCGTGTAAAGGCCGGCAGCTTCCCCCCGAGCTGGTCAAATATCGTCTTGAACCGCGGGACAATAAAGGCCATTATAAATATCACTATCAGGGTAATAAAAGACATTACAAAGATCGGATAAGCCGTTGCCCCTTTAATCTTTCTGGCCAATTTATCACGGTTGTCAAAATACTCTGCCAGCTTACCCAGCGCGCCTCCAAGATTACCGCTGGTTTCACCGGCTAATATCAAAGCGCAAGACAAGTTGTTGAAAACCTTGGGAAATTCGGCAATACCGTCCGAGAAAGATTGACCTTTTTTCACCGTTTCCGAGATACGCTGCAGAATCGGCCCAAGATTTGAATTTTCTGCATCTTCGGCAATCGTGTCTAAAGCTACGGTAATAGGAATTCCGCCCTCGATCATTGTGGACAACTGCCAGCAAAGCGCTGCAAGGTTCGCTGATTTGATTTTTTTGCGCTGTTTTACTCGCCGGCTTTTTGAGGGTCCTGCGGATGTCTCATCGATAGAAATAGGTGTAAGCCCCTGCTCTCGAAGATGACTAAGTACGTCATTTGAGGAAGCTGCCTGCACAAGACCTTTCTTCTGGGTCCCTGTTGAATCTCGAGCGATATATTTGTAGCTTTTCATTTACCAAACCTTCTCAAAAGCACATCTATCTATCCGGTTGTCTCTAATCCTTGTCTATGTCACGAAAGTAACTTGCGCAGTTAGGCTTTGTCCACCCGTACAGCAAGGCAGCAAAAGCGCACCTTTCTTACCATTTCACGTTTATTATTTATCGGTGTCTGAAAACCTTGAGTTTAGTACAAATCTCATTCTATATGGTTAATTAAGTGGTTAATTGGTGAGTGGCTAATTGACTACTCATTACTCACAACTTCCAAAGGTTCTTGCCCCCATAACTGGCACCGGCTGCTAAACTCATCCTGTAAAAGCTACACTAATGACCTCTTCGGCGGTTGTTAAACCCGCCAATGCCTTATTCACGCCACTTTCAAGTAAACCACCATAACCTTTTTTACGTGCTGCTTGTCTTATCTGCGCCTCGCTGCTATTGGCAATTATCAGCTCTCTTATTTCATCATCTATAGCCAAAAACTCAAATATGGGTAATCTGCCTAAATAACCTGTTCCTGCACACGTTGTACAGCCTCGACCGTAGTGGAAGGTTGTATTCTTGGCTTGCTTGAGGTCAATCTTCATACGCTTAAGGACTTCCTCACTTAAGGTTATAGGCTCTTTGCAGTTTTCACAGATCTTTCTAACCAATCGCTGGGCAACAATTAAATTCAGCGACGAAGCCAGCAGATACCGCTCAATCCCCATATAGAGCAATCTGCTTATCGCACTGGGTGCATCGTTGGTATGAAACGTGCTCAAAACAAGATGGCCTGTCAATGACGCCTTTATTGCAATTTCGACCGTTTCCTTGTCCCGAATCTCACCTATTAGAATTATGTCAGGGTCCTGTCTCAAAATTGCTCGCAGGCACTTTGCAAAATCGAGTTCGATTTCCGGCTTGACCTGAATCTGGTTAATTCCGGCAAGACGGTATTCGACAGGGTCCTCGACCGTTGTAATATTCTTCGCCGGGTCCTTGACGTAATTCAGAGCAGAGTATAACGTGGTACTTTTCCCACTGCCGGTCGGCCCGGTAACAATCATTATTCCGTGGGGTCGTGCCAGCATGTCTTTAAACTCTTCGAGAAGCTTAGGCTCAAGCCCAAGTTGTGCCAGGTCGTGCTTTACCGCCGATGCATCCAGGATTCGCATCACTACCTTTTCACCATATATTGTCGGAATTACCGATACTCGAACGTCTATACTTCGGCCGGAAGTTTTCATTTTGAATCGTCCGTCCTGGGGCAGCCTGCGCTCTGCGATATCCATCCGCGCGACAATCTTAATTCTGGCAATTACCGCTGCCTGCATCTTTTTGGCCGGGGGCACCATATCACGGAGCACACCATCAATTCGCATGCGAACTATCGTTGCTTTTTCCTGTGGCTCTATATGAATGTCACTTGCTCTGCTTTTCACCGCCTGGCTCAGGAGCAGGTCAACGAACCGAATCACCGGTGCTTTGTTTGCATCTTCTTCGCCGCTGGTTTCCTGTTCCTCTGAAAATGCATCTTCCTCTATTGTCCTTTCTTCGTCGCCTTCACCCTCAACAATGCTGCGAAGCTGTTGTTCTTCAACATCCGAACCGTGATAAATGAATTCTACCGCCCGGCGAATTTCCCGAGGAGAGCTAATCGTCGGCTTAATCTGACGCTTCATTTTCAGGGCAACTGTATCTATGGCGATAACGTTGAGCGGGTCAGCCATTACAACGACAACTTTGTCATCAGCCTCACCTATAGCCACAAGACAGAATCGCTTTGCGATACTCTCAGGCAACATACGAGCGATATCCATATCTATCTTGTCCATCTTGTTGGCATCACCTAAACGGATATACTCCATCGAGAGGTGCTCAGCCAGGGCCAGAGTAACATCCTCGTGATTTAGCTTCTCGAGTCGAAGCAGTACCTCACCCAGCCGACCGCCTTGCTTGCTTTGCTCTTTCAGAACTTTCTCCAATTCTTCGCGACTTATCAGACCTTTTGAAACGAGCAATTCTCCGAAAGGAAGTTTGGCTTCCAATTCCGCTTCAGGAGTATTGGAGATGGTTTGCGTTGACCCAAAAATCTTGGAGATGCTTTGTGCAGAGTCCATCCGATTAATGTTACCTCCACTTCAAATACGGATACATACGCCTCTACTAATAGGCGCACTGCTATTTATCGACTCTAATTGGTAAGTCCGCCCAAAGACGGCGGATCTTCGACGGTTAGTTAATTGGTGAAAAAAAATATTCACCACTCACTACTCACCAGACTCCCTGTTTAAATATAAAATAAAAACCAGCAAAGACAAAAAACCGCCTTTGTTTTGGTTTATTGACAATAGTAAATTGCCTGAGCTGAATGGTTTTTCGGACAATCTGCAGAAGTAATTTAATCCTATCTTGGAAATTCACGATATAGGACGTTGAAATTCCCTGTATTCGCACAGGATGCTCGTGGTCTTCAAATGCAATGTAAGCCCTTGTTTATAAAAGCATTAGGCTGCTGGATGCTCGTTGAGAATCAAGTATCGGGTGTCGAGATTCGAGACTGCTTGTGTAAAGCCTGTTATGGTTTATGGGACGGTTTGGTCCCGCACCAATTAGCCGTGAGCCTTGTTATGACCAAAGGGCATCCCTTCGGGAGAAATCAGTGCTGCAAGCCTGACAGTCCACTATGTGAAGTAATTTTGCTCTGTTGAAAAGCCACAAAAACTGTCATTCCTTCGCTTTGCTCAAGGACAGGTCTGAACCCTTCGCTTCGCTCGAGGACAGGCTCCGCGCAGCGGAGTGAAGAATCTCTTTATAGCTCAAGAAATGAGATTCTTCGGCCCTTCGGCTACGCTCAGGGCAAGCTTTCTTT
>CAZLIO010000381.1:0-4478 GCA_964559025.1 uncultured Pirellulales bacterium
TCCCATGACCGCGGGCTCCCACCAAAATACGCCTTTGCCTCTGTTGTAAGGAGTGTTAAGAACAACTCGATTTACCTCATCCAGAAACTGTCTCTGTCCTTCAGGGGTCTCCGGAAAAGGCGCTTTCTTATTTTTGTATTCGGCCGGTCTCCAGTTGTAGGCCGCCTCCACAATGATAATGTCCTTCTGGTACTCGTTTGCCATGAAGATCATATTGTCCCTGAGTTCAAGCAAAGTACCGTGCCACCACGGGTAGTAGGACTGCCCAATGATATCGTAGTCAACGCCATAGGAGTGCCACTTGTCAAAGAAGGCCTTTGTCCGGTTCTTGCTGCCGCCCTTATCGATATGGACCATAATCAGGGGACGTTGACTGTTGCCCCGGCCGGCATCGACACCATTAATCCCGGCCTTCATCAGCTCTGCAAAGTTGTCCCAGTTACCGGGCAGTTTACCGTCCGGCCAAAGCATGCCGTTGGAAACTTCGTTACCAATTTGGACCATGTCCGGCAGGGCATTGGCATCCCGAAAGGCCATGATCGTGTCCCGGGTATATTCAAACACCGCCTGCACCAGCTCCGCGTGTGATTTATCCTCCCAGGCCTTGGGAATGTATTGTTTGCCCGGATCGGCCCAGGTATCGGAGTAGTGGTAATTCAGTAAAAACCTGAAACCAAGTTTCTTCGCTTCTTTAGCCAGAGCGATGGTGTATTCCAAATTGTTCGGCAGGCGCGTGGGAGTGTGGAACAATCGCAGCCGAATCCAATTGTAGCCGTGCTCTTTAAATATCTGAAGGCCCGGCTTGCCTTGGCCATTGTCCTTGAACACAACTCCCCGCTCCTCAGCCTGCTTGAGAAAGGAAAGATCTGCACCGATGGCGTAATCTGCTGCGCAGGTTAATCCACAAACAGAGGCCTGCACCACAACCCAGACTATGACTATCATAGACAGTGAAACCTTGTTAAGTTTATTTTTCCTTTTCATTATTTTCGCCATTTCTTCCCCACTGATATTTACATTTTCACATTTGAAATCAGGTAGTATTACAGAATCTTATCGACAATAAAGCTTGCGCCGAGAAATATATCCACCGCCGTTGCCGCATAAAGGACGACCTGTCGTAACTGCCGCATTCGTAATTTCGCTCGTATCATAAAGAAAATAATCGCAGCTACAATCGCACCGAGCACATACATTTTTCCGGCTTCGGTAAAGAGTTTTGCGTATCCTGCACCCAGTCCTAAAAATGTCTGAAAATATTTTGTTGCCAACAGTAATGTTACAATGGCAAGAGCGCACAAAATCGCCACGGCAGCCAGGACCCATCCACGGTCGGCAAATCCGGCACAGGCGAGTCCCTGCATACCTTCGCCAATGAGCACCGAGCAGCACAAAATAGGTATGGTGAACCAGATAATCGGGCTGACCGCAAAGAAAGATTCGTAAAAGGCTAAAGTCGTCCCGATAGCAAAAATTACTATTACGCCAAACCGCCGAGCAACCAGCAGCATAGAAAAACCCACAATCAACGCCGCCACTGGAATGTGATAAAAGCCGATTAGAGTTGTGTTTTGCTTGGCCTTGATAAGCGGAGCTAACAAGCCAAACAAATCAGCAAAATGCAATCTGGCCTGTGTTGAAACCGGGAACAACCGGTAGTGAGCGGATACAAGAAAGAAAATCACTATTGCCAAAAACGGCAAAACGGCAAGCGGAATCCTTAACCACCGCCACCTGGTTTTGGGACCAAACGCAGCAGGGCAAAATAGCCATGGTATAGCCGCTACTAAAAGACCCGCCGTAGGGTGAAATTTTACTAACCCAAGTGTAAATGGTCCAAAGCCGTAAATAGCTCCCGCAAAAAACGACTCACCAAATCCAGACACCCACCGCCTGCTGAGCACGTAACAACCCAGAGAGGCCAGAGGAGCATTCACAACCAAAAGGTATTGCCATCTGCCGAAGTTTTTGAGATACGGCTGATACAGATACCCGGCAAAGGCAGCATACATCATCGCTGCTACGGCAAACTTGGCATATTTCGTATTTCGCATTTCCTGCTTTGTGACGCGTGACTCATGAACCGGGTCATGAACGACGATTTATTTCAGGACCACTTTGCCTGTGCCGGTAGTGATTCTGCCTATCTTATAGACCCGCTCGCCGAACCTTGTCAATTTTTTAGCTATTGAATCAGCGAAGTCTTCAGCCACTATCAGCACAAACCCTATCCCCATATTGAATACTCTGAACATTTCCTCTTCTTCGACCGGTCCTGTCTTCTGCAAAAACGTAAATATCTTCGGTACCGGCCAGCTCGATTTTTTTATAGCTGCATTGCAGTCTTTTGGCAGCACTCGCGGAATATTTCCCACCAGACCGCCGCCGGTAATATGTGCCATTCCGTGCACGACTCGTTTGACCTTGTATTGCAACAGCAATTTTATTATCGACCGAACATAAATTCGCGTCGGCTCCAGCAGCACATCACCCAGCACAGCACCGTCGAGCTCACCGAGACAATCGGTCATTTTTAGCTTCGCTTTTTTGAAACAGATATTGCGAACCAGCGTATAGCCGTTACTGTGCAGTCCGCTTGAAGCAAGACCCAGAATCACATCGCCTTTTCTTGTTATTTGGCCTGTAATTATTTTTTTCCGCTCGACAATCCCAACGGCAAACCCGGCCATATCAAAATCACCCGCCGAATAGGTATCCGGCATCTCAGCAGTCTCCCCACCTATTAGTGCGCAGTTGGCTTCTCGGCAGCCGGCCGCAATACCTTTGACAAGCTCAGCTACAATCTTCGGCTCCAGCTTGTGAACCGCCAGATAATCGAGAAAAAACAATGGCTCAGCGCCTTGCACGAGCATATCATTAACGTTCATCGCAACCTGGTCGATGCCTACGGTATCGAACTTCTTTATCTTGCCGGCTAACTGGACCTTGCTGCCAACGCCGTCCGTACAGGCCACAAGGACAGGATTCTTGGAATTTTTTTTGAACAGTTTTTCGTCATAGTCGAGCCGAAACATCCCCGCAAATGCATTATGCAATTGAATAACCCGCGGACCGAATGTGCTGGCAACCGCCGAGTGGATTTGCCGAACCATCTCCTCTCCGGCATCGATACTAACGCCGGATTGCTCATAACTTACGTATTTGCTCATCTGTTGAAAAATCCAAAACCAAACTCAAAGGTTATTATCATCAACCTATAGCAAAAAAACTATATTTTTACGGCCGATACTGTCAACGCCAGGAAGCAGGCCTCTCAATGGTCGTACTTCCTATTTTCATTTTATCAGAAAATTGGCAACGGTTCAGCATTTTCTCTCGCATAGTAATTGCAAAATCTGCAGCTTTTTCCAAAGAATTATTGTAACGGCGCAATGGAAACATCACACCAATTTCTTTGTCGGGTGCAACTTTGTGAACAGCCTCAATTGCAGGAATTAGGTCGGTATCACCGGAAACGATTACCGCCCGGTCATAAAGGTCATTTATCCCATCACAGACAACATGCAGCGCGATATTGACATCTGTTTGTTTTTCTTCGCGTGTCTTGTAATATCCGCCGCACACATGACATCGTACTTTCTTTTGCATAAAACGACCGAATACGGCATCAACCCCCACTGAGCGAAGGGCTTTGATGTATTGTTTGTGACGGATTACAGAATCTGGTTTCCATTCTACAAGGGTAGTAAAATAAAAAATCCCTGCAATTTTATCTCCTGCCTTTACTACACCTTCAGCTACTTTTCGATAATCAAGCCATTTATACTTTTGAAATCGCCTTGTATTTAACGAGTAATATACGTTAAATCCATCTATGTAAAAGCAATATCGGCTCATCTGGATTAATCCGGAGTGCGCAAAAGAAAAGCCCGGACAAGTTTCCCTGCCCGGGGGCCTGATGGTTCTCCCATCAGGGATGTATTTATATTATCGTCTGCAATACTCATTTTGTCAAGTTCGATTTCCATAAAATCCAAAAAAAATGCGTATTCTTTCCTAAATCCCCTTCTCGGCGGTATTAACACACACACCCGACTGTTCGTAGCTAATATATTTACTCATTTTCTTTGGCCCGCCGCTGAATTGCGGTTATTGTTCGTCCTCGAACATTTGCCGTTGATAGTGTTCAAGGGCAAATTTGTTGACCGCGATATCTATCGGTATCTTGTACTTCCCGCTCCAGCACGCGGTACAGTAGTGGTCTTCCGGTAATGTTGCGCACTGAAGCATTCCTTCCAGCGACATATAACCGACGCTGTCAACTTCAAGGAATTCTTTGATTTGTTCCAAATCGCGATTATTTGCCAGCAGCTCTTCTTTGGTTGGAAAATCAATGCCGTAAAAACAGGGAAACCTGATTGGCGGACAGCTCACTCGCATGTGAATTTGTTCAGCGCCGGCCTGGCGTAACGCCCTAATCTTACCTCTTGTCGTTGTGCCGCGAACGATTGAGTCGT
>CAZLIO010000382.1:0-4477 GCA_964559025.1 uncultured Pirellulales bacterium
TCCCCAAGCTGCGCTTGAGGCTGCCACCCTTTTGTGCTAAAAAATAGGAGCGCAGTAATTAAATGCAATTGGTATTACAACGACATACTGGCTTGGGGCGTGCCTCCGTATGCACCCATATTTATGCGTTCGCCGTTTGGTAATAACTCCGCGGTACAGTCCGAATCCGGATTCCCAGCGTCAATACAGGGGCTGGTTACCGCATCCTGAACCCAGGTTTGGCTGTTGGGGTCCCATCGGCCCGCCTGTGACTGCAGGTGGTAATCAGCCTGGATCCAGAAGTCATCATTTACATCTTCAGGTGTTCCGTTCGTGTCCCAGAAACCAGCCTCGACAAAGCAAGGAAGCTCGTCAATATTGCCTGTACCCGGCCAACCGCCCTGGACATCGGTGTAAGTTACTGTGTTGGTGAGATTGCTTTCTATCTGAACGACATCGGAGTCAACACTGTTGTAATAGATAATTGAGCTGGCGACTATTGGCTCAGAACCCAAAATACCTCGCTGGTTATTTGCAGCAATAGTACAGTTGATGATTGTTGGTATGCCGCCGGCAATGCCGTGCCGGCCGTTTTCGGCAATAACACAGTTGGTTATTGTAGCGTAGTTGTAAAAAACACGCCGTCCCTGCGCCTGTTTCCACATTTCGATGCCGGAACCGGCGTTAGTAGTAATGCCGCAGTTTATGATTATTGGGTTGCTGCTGTAATACAATTTGATACCCGCGTCTGCATTTTCCGTTATGTTGCAATTGGAAATTGTGGGGGATGCTTCAGAGCAGTAGATGCCATTATTTGCACCTGTAATGGTAAAGCCGGCAAGCACACAGTCAATACTCTCACCGCCTGAGAAAGTAACCGCCTGATTGCCGCCGCTGATTATAGTGGTCGCGACCACAGCCGGGTCGTTTGGGTCCGTTGAGCTGAGCGTTAAGTTTTTACCATTAAAATTGATGTTTTCGGGATAAATACCCTGGCCGACTATTATATGGTCGCCGGGGTCAGCTTCATTAACAGCGTGGCGAATATAATCGTAGCTTTTACCGCTGGTCGTGTTTTGAACCGGTCCATCCGGAGTGGCAAATGAGGGCACTACCAGCTCAATACCATCGCCAGTCCCCAAATTTCGAGAATACTGCCTGTCCACGGGATTGTTCCAGTGCTCATGGACGCCGAGACTGGCCAGTCGTGTTCCGTCACCTTCGGGGTCATAAAACGTGCCTGAGGGAGGATTGTCCGCCAGTGCCGCCTCGTGCATATAGTTGTCGGGATTACCGGTTACATCAACGATATCCGGGTTCAATTCGTCTTCGTATCGTAGAAAGTCCAATCCAACAGAATCTATTGCGACCGGGTCCTGCGAGGCAAAAATACTGGAGCACCAGTCATCGCCGAAAGATACATACTTTATCACATTGTTTTCCTGATTTCTTGCCCCATACAATCCATCAATCATATACAAAAGCGTCTTTCCGCTCAGATGCCTGTGTCCGTTCAAATTGACCAGGCAGTTATATGTGTCCATGCTCCTGCTTCGACCGCCATGATTATGCAGCGGCGAAGGTGTCCAGACCACTCCGGACGGAAAATAAACGGACCCAAAGTGGTTCTTTGCACTCAATGTAACACCATATAACGAATGAGGTCTTAGCAGCGCCATATTGATTAGGTACTTGGCGCCAGTAACACATTGGGGGAAATAAGCAGTTCCCGCCCTCGTGTGAAGAGGGTTGCTGCTGTCACGAACTGCTGCGATACGCCCGTTGCGGGTGATGCCTGTCACAAACCTGACAGATTGAAAATCCGGGTCCGGGTCATTTCTGACCTTGTCGAAAATGGGGTCGCCAATATACCGAGAGGCATCGTAAATAGTAATCGCCGAACCCGACACGCCTACTATGTTTATAAGCTGATTGAGAACTGAATAAATCACGTGGGGACTGGGCATACCCTGGCCCCGACTCCACGTAGAGCCGTTGTCCTGGTTCATATTAATCTTGATGACGATTTTTTCTCCCCGCTGATAGCTGATGTCCCCTAAGCCCCTGGTCCGGTTGAAGTGTCTGAAAAGGGCGTCCCACGCATTTATGTCGTTCGGTTCGCCGGTCAGCTCCCGGATGGTTTTGGAGACCATATAATCAACTACGTGCTGGTCGGTGTTATCATCGTCCCACCAGTGGCCGGTGGAGCCATCCCAACTGGTCGCAGCCGGGTCATGAGTCCATACAACGCGGCCGGGATGAATCCCTTTTGCCACGCCAATCGGGCTGTTCGGCGGGTCAGCCGGTGTAAATGCTGCTTGTGCAGGGGGTTCTTGAGTTACATTAAGAGACCACCATACCGCCATAATACTTACAGCGATACAAACGGCCGCAACTACGTACCGCGATTGACGAAGGGTCCGCTTAGCTTTACGGTATGCTAAAGTTGAAGCAATCAGCCCTGTAATCCAAACGACAAAACCGCCGGCGAGCGGTGCCACCACCCGCTGGCAGGGATATGTCGCACGGGAAGGCTTCGGCAGCACACGAATGAGGAACCAGAGCAGCGACAATAGCCCGGCAATGGGCAAAAGCCATATCAACCAAGGATATTTCCCGTTGTGTAGAAAAAGCTTGCCTGTTTTCGGGCAAATCGACAAAATGTTTTTAGCTTTTCTGAATAGCATTTTCACACCTCCGTAACTTTCGGCCGCAGCCTCCTGTGGTACGTTTTATTATTTTTACTCATTATACTATCCGGGGTGTGAACGTGCAACAATGATTTTTATTCGACTTATAAGCGAACACCAATGAGAATACCTATGAAGTGCAAAGTACAAATCCCTTGCAACTGCCTCGTTTTGTCGGACCAGAAAACGATAAATCCTAAATCCTAAACTCTAAATCCTACGACAAATTCGAATGCGGATACGCATGCTTCTGACAGGCGTGACAGAAACAATTGGTTTTGAACATTTGAAAATTTGCACAGAATCAATCCCTGTATTGCCTGATTCCCGTATATCTCACTAACGAAAAGTCCTATAATACAGAGTGCGTTAGAACCCCCCTGTTTTCCTCCTCCAGTTTTACAAGCTGATTACCAACTCTTATAGGCCCGCCCAAATAATACCTAAATAGTAAGGGTTTGGGGGGCACTGTAAGTGCCCCCCAAACCCCGTCAACGTCACTATACCGGGCCATACATGTCAGCCCGATTCGTCATTCCTTCGATTACTCAATAGCTCCGATGCTGTAGAAGTTCTTGCCCGAATCCATCGAACCGAAGACATAGGTTCCAGCATCTAATTCTGCTGCATAAACACTCATTGGACGGTCAGTGGTTTCATTCTCGTGAACGAACAGATCTATGCCCGTGTCGGTAAACGTCCCGGGCGCCGCGAAGGCCGCTGTTACATAGTCTGCTGCATCCTGCGGCGATGTGATGACGCCGCCGGCATCCCATTCGGCGGGGATGCGGTCGTCGACGGTGATCCACACAATCGCGGGCCGCGAAATCGTCACCTCATACGTGACATCGAGTATGCCGCCGTTCTTGTCGCTGTTGAACGTGCGGATGTACTCGGTGCCGACATACTCGGCGGGCACACCGGCCCACGGATAGGTGCGATCGGAAAAGACGAGATTTCCGTCCATCAGACCGCCGGGCTCGGTCGCCAACGGTGCCGTGGCACCGTCATACGGTCCGATGGGGTCTCTATCGCCGGATTCACCGTTCAATCGAACAACAGCCGAGATGAGGCTGGCGCCATTGGTGTCAGCCTTAAGAGCAGCAAGCTGACTAACCTCATCCGCAGACAACACCCTTCCGTAAAGACGTACATCGTCAATGAGGCCGTCCCAAAAGCGGCCTGTCTGTTGAGAGTTATCGCCGATAAACACAGGGTAGTCGCCGACGGTAATGCCGCCGGTATCAGGGTTGGTACCATCCAAGACACCATCTAAATAGATTTTCGCACCTTCTATTGTATCAATAGTGGCGGTCACATGGTGCCATTCACCAAGAGGTACCTCGCCCGCAGATCTCACAGCCTGCCAACCTCGGTCACCTCCGGCGGTGAAACCAAAATCCATGGTCTGTGTATCGCCGCCGCCTCTGGCGAGTCTCCAGGCATTATCACCCTTGGCTACAACCGTTTGCCACTCGCCTGTGGCCGCCCGCCAGTTAATCCAGACAGATAGTGAAAAGGCATCGGTGAAACTGAATGCAGCGTCGTTGCCGCAATCGACGTAGTCACCGTCACCATCGAAATCCAGGGCACCGCCTATAATCCCGGCCACCCACTGTGGGTCGCCCATAAGGATGCCGTCAAATCCATTGCCGCTTGAATCAAGAGCTATGGTCCCTTGGCCATCATCTAACGTCCAATGGGCCACGAGCGGCGAGGGGACTCCTAATAGCTCTACTTCGGCAATCTGCATGCTGTTGGCACTGCCGGGATCCCGGACGGCCGGGAACATGACCTGGTAGTACTTG
>CAZLIO010000383.1:0-4457 GCA_964559025.1 uncultured Pirellulales bacterium
TCAGGTCTATCGTTTTATCCAGAGTCGGAGTCAACGTAGTGATTATATCTTTTGGCAGGACTCCGACGCCCTGTTCGACGAGGCGATTTGCAATAGCCAATACAATCTCACCCGACAAATCAGCCATATCCATCTTATTATCACGACCTAAATTGGTCATCCGGATAGGAGATAGTTCCAGTGTTATTGTATCGTCCTGAGCGGTATCCGGCAGCAGCTTCATCTGAACCGTGATATTCGACATCTCAAGATTGTCCACACGCAGACTTTTCCCTTCGCCTTCTTTTGAAGCACTGCGTATTGAGGTTATTACATCCTGGAGGTTATTGCTCGAGACGCCTCGTTGTTCAAGAACGACATTTACGCCATCAAGTTTGATTTCTCTAATATTGACGACATCGCTTAAAAGTGACTTGACATCAATTTCGATTTCAGCGTTTTTCAATTGGAGCAGCTTGTCGTGCCGGTAGCCCGGCGGATTGTTAATCAAAAGATTTTGCAAGGCGAGCTTTCCGGCCATAATCGAAAGGTCAACGTTACTTACGCTCACCCCAACATTTAAGGTTTTAGTCGCTGAACTCTCAATTCCGACCCTTACAGCACGGTCAGCGAAGAGATTAACGGCCAGAACAGCGATAATAATTAAAATCAGCCCAGCACCAAAAACGGAACGCACAACGAAGTGCTTTTTTTGGTGCCGGGTCATCTTTCAAGCCTTCCAATTATTCTTTCCCAAACAAGCCCGTGAAGCTTGTGCCTGCCCCTGCTTTTGCAGGTGTAAAGCCGTCTTGGCGAAAGCGGGGAGCAATTAACCGATTTAAATACTTTGCCGGGTAATTTTTGCGCCGAGAGGATTTAGCTTTTCTTCGATTTTTTCGTAGCCGCGGTCGATATGATAGACCCTGCTGACAATAGTAGTTCCCTCAGCAGCCAGGCCGGCTAAAACCAGCGCTGCCGATGCCCGCAGGTCCGAGGCCATCACCGGAGCAGCTATTAGTTTTTTTACGCCGGCCACAATAACAACCGGCCCTTCCTTGCGCAAATTCGCTGCCATCCGGTTCAATTCTGCAACGTGCATAAACCTGTCGGGAAAGACCTTTTCGATTATGACGCTATTGCCATCGGTAAGTGACAAGAGAGCCATAAACTGAGCCTGCAAATCGGTGGGGAAACCGGGATACGGCTGAGTGGTAATATCGGCAGGTCTGATGGGGCCTTTGCGGGCAACGAGACAACCATCACCTTCGGCATCAACCGTTACGCCGATATTCCTTAACCTGTCAATGACGGCCATCATATCATCGAGCCGACAATTTTTCAGCCTCAGCTCGCTTGCTGTGATGGCGGCGGCGGCCATAAAGGTTCCGGCCTCAATCCTGTCCGGAATTACCTCAAACTCAACCGGCTGCAACTGTCTAACCCCCTCGATAATCAATCGAGGAGAGCCAATACCTGTTATCTTTGCGCCCATTTTGTTCAAACAGTTAGCCAAATCCGTTATTTCCGGCTCACATGCCGCCGATTCGATAACAGTACGACCTTTCGCTAATGTTGCAGCCATTAGCACATTCGCTGTGCCGAGCACGGTCGAGCCGAACGGCCCACCCATAAAAATATCTTTTCCTCTCAAACCATTCGGCGCTTCAGCGATGATATAACCGTTTTTAAGATGGATTTGTGCTCCAAGCTCCTGCAGGCCCCTGATGTGAAGGTTGACCGGCCTGTCACCAATTGCACATCCACCGGGCATTGAAACCTCCGCTCTGCCGCAGCGGGCGAGCAGCGGACCGAGTATGCAAATACCGGCACGCATCCTGCGGACAATCTCATAGTCGCCCACCGGATTATCAATTACCGTCGAGTCTATGCACAAATCACCGTCCGGCTCCCGCGTGAGCTTACAGCCCAGCTGGCGAAGCAATTTGCCACATACCGAAATATCAGAAAGATACGGCACCGATTTAAGAGACGATTCGCCGGGTGCCAAAATGGTAGCAGCCATAATCGGCAGAGAAGCATTTTTTGAGCCGTTTATACTAACACTGCCGGAAAGTCGAACCGGCCCTTCGATGTGAAATATGTCCATAATTTATTGACTATTGACTATTTACTATTTACTATTGAAAGTGCCTAAACTTTAGGCACTTTAGTATGTCAATTGTCAATAGTCAATGGAAAATAGTCAATGGAATTCGCTGAGACCATAACTGTAACGCATCTTATTTGCCTGGCGGGGCTTATATTATTTGCCCGCTGGCTGCTCAAAACATCTCTTGGCAGAAAGGCTTTGGCTGATTCCGTGCCCCGCCGAAATAATATGCCTGCTTATCTGCCTTTCGTGCCGCTGTTTATCTGCTTCGGGACTGTTTGGCTGATAGCATCAATCACTCACAGAGTGTTTGGTGATTTGCAGGGCTGGCAGAGCAATTTTTTGGACAATCTGATTCTCTGCATCAGTGAGCTGACGGCAATAGTGGTAATTATCTTTCTGGCCAGAATCCACTTTGCCCGACGATTAAAGGGTTTCGGGCTAAATGTGAAAACGATGGTAAAGGATTTTTTCGCCGCTTTTGTGAATTTGCTCACAGTCTGGCCTCTCATAACGGCAGCGATATTATTAACGATGTTCTTCGGCAAGCAATTTTGGGGCCAGGAATACCAAATGCAACAACATCAGCAGCTTACAACGATAACAGAATATCCGCAACTGCCGCTTCGAATAATGATTTTTGTCGTTGCTGTTGTAATAGCATCTTTGTTCGAGGAGATGATTTTTCGAGGTCTTTTCCAAACAACGATACGCTCATACCTCGAAGCTCGACCCAGCAACGCCGGGTTCCGATTAAAACCCGCCGATGGCGGGTCGATGCTCGACCCAGCAACGCTGGGTTCCGATCAAAACCCGCCGTTGGCGGGTCGTCGGGGATCAGGAAAAGCTTGGCTGGCAATTGTGATAAGCTCCGGGTTATTCACAACAATACATGCAGATACCGGACACTGGCCGGCACTATTTGTGTTGGGTATATGTTTAGGCTATGCTTATGAAAAGAGCGGTTCTTTATTTCGGCCTATTTTTATCCACTCACTTTTTAATGCAACCAGCATAATAGCAACCTTGAATCAATAGTCGGCTCAATTACCGCCTGCACCCGCGTAACCGCAGGTGCGAGCGGGATATTCCGGACGGGAGGACAATTATGCACAATCAAATAAACTATCGACAGTTGAAAACCTCAATACTGCCCTATCATATCCTTTACGTCTCTCTGACATTTGCGTTACTCAACTTCATCGACGTTGGTGCTATTCAAGCGGAGCATATAGTAAAGTCACCGGACGGAAATATAGCTGTTACATTTGATGTCAAGGACGCTGGGGACCAACGCGGCTGTCCGGTTTACAGTGTAGTGTACAAAAGCCGACCCATCGTTGTCGATTCACGTCTGGGACTTGCTCTTAAAGATGCACCGGCCCTGGAGGCCGGCTTCAATATTAACACTATCTCCAGCAGCAGTAATGACAGTAAATACTCGCCCGTTTATGGGGAGCGAAGAATCATTCGGGACCACTACAATCAACTCGCTGTAGAGTTGCAGGAAAGTAACCTACCCCATCGGCGTCTTCGACTGACGTTCCGCGCTTACAATGAAGGCGCGGCTTTTTGCTATATGCTGCCGGAACAAAATTCCCTTAAAAGCTTCACTATCTCTGCGGAAAAAACGCAGTTTCGTTTCACCGGCAACCATACGGCCTGGGCCGTATATTCCGCACAGGGCCAATATAGTAAGGTGACGCTCAGCAAGCTCAAGAACAATTGTGAGAGACCGCTGACAATTGAGATGGGAGAAAATGGACCTTTCGTATCGGTGGCCGAGGCAAGACTTGTTGATTATGCGAGAATGCGCCTTTCGCCGAATAAGGGCCGGCCCTACACGCTTGTAAGCTCGTTAAGCGGCCAGGTCAAAGCCGGCACGCCATATACTACACCGTGGAGGGTTCTTCTTATCGGTGATAGCCCGGGTCAGTTACTCGAACGCAATTACCTCATCCTGAATTTAAACGAGCCTTGTGCCATCGACGATGTCTCCTGGATTAAGCCCGGCAAAGTTATCCGCGAAGTTACCTTAACCACTAAGGGCGGCAAAGCATGTGTCGATTTTGCCGTCGAGCACAACCTGCAATATGTCGAATTTGACGCGGGCTGGTACGGCCACGAGTACAGCGACCAATCCGATGCCACCACTATCTCTGTTGACCCGAAACGCTCGAAAGGCCCTCTGGATTTGCATGCCGTTATAGATTATGCCAAGAAGCGCGGTATCGGAATTCTACTTTATGTAAATCGCAGGGCGCTGGAACGTCAGCTTGATGAGATTCTGCCGCTTTACGAAAGCTGGGGCGTCAAAGGAATCAAATATGGCTTTGTGCAGGTCGGCCCGCAGCAGTGGACCAAATGG
>CAZLIO010000384.1:0-4453 GCA_964559025.1 uncultured Pirellulales bacterium
AAAAGATTTTCTTAAATAATATATGCCTAACCTCAATTTTGCAGAAGCCTTTTTCGTATTGCGATCAATCTGCGTTTCTGCGGCCAATTCTATCGAAAGGTATCCGCTTGAAACCGTGCTCATATACAGGGGAGTCTTCCTTGAGGCGGAAGTCGCCACCCGCGGGGTCGGTGAAGATAAGGCCGGTATCAACAAGGTTATTTCGAGATTCAACCATTGTCTCGTTGGCTCCCCAGGTTGTCTTGAGCAACTGGCTCCTTACACAAATGTTGTGTGTCACTACAATGTTGCCCGGTGGCACCCCGTCATTACCGGCATAGTATGGTTCGAGGTCCGCAAGTTCTCGATAGCGAGTGCTAAAGGGCGGTTCACGCCAGTTCATGTCTTCCAGCCGCTGTTTCATAGTACCATATACCATGTTGTGCCAGACCGGTGACTCACTCAGGCCGCGACCGTCAAGTTCAATTGCCGGGTCGCAATCAACGAATATGTTATTCTCAACCTTGAAGTCGCGCCCGCCCCCCAGGAACACCGCGCGGTGAAGGCTCCAAAGTATATTCCCGTAGATTTGCGTCCCACTAACGCAATCATCCATGTAGATACCCATAGAGCCCATTCCAACCCCGCCGGTATGATGAATAAAGTTGTGGCGGATGATATTTCCCCTGAAAGTATAGTCCCTGCCTGTGTAGATCGCCCCCACGTCACCGGTTTCGAGGCAAACGTGATGGATTTCGTTTAGCTCAATAATATGTTCGTTTCCCCAGAACAAAATCGCGCAGTGCGGATGGTCATGAATCAGATTGTTCGCAATCCGGATCCCCACGCCCGTCATTGAGATGGCCGGGGCATAGCAGCGAGACCATCTCGCGATATGATGAATGTGGTTGTTGCGGGCGTAGTGGCCCGAAGGTACCAGCTTCTTGCGATCACCTCCACTGAGTAAGATGCCGCCGTCGCCGGTTCCGTATATGAGGCAGTTTGCTACGCCGTGATTGGTTCCGCCGTTTACCACGACGCCATAGTTGCCAAGATTGCGGACGACGCACTCTTCTATGCGATTATTCGTTCCGTCCTCAATTCGGACCCCATCGGCCCGCCCGCATTCGATGGTCAACCCTCGAATTTCGATATAGGAGGCGCCAGCCATATGTATCAGCGGAGTTTCAACTAAAGAAACCACAACGGTGCTCTGCTCCAATAAGGTCGACGGCCAGAAGTACAGGATTCCGGCGCTCCGGTCGAGGTACCATTCCTTTGGTTCGTCCACCTCTTCAAGGATGTTCAGGAAGTAAAATCGCCCGCCATGTCCACCTGCCCGAAAACCGTAGTTGCCATACGGGGGGCTGGTTTTGATCAGCCGCTTCTGTGTGTCGATGGTCGCGACGTGCTCATAGGAGTTGGCCCAGTCATAGGCCCAATATCCGTGGACCCAAATATCGTTGGCATCGGCCCATTTGTCGGGACGGTCTGCTTCATAGTTAAAGCCCGCGTCGAGTTTACCCATCGTCCCGCCGTGGTTGTCCCCAACCCGCTCAGGATAACCAGTAATTTTAAGGAAGCCATTATTAGGCCATCGCGCCAAAGTCGTTGGTTCGTCTTGAAAGAAGACCTCCAGCGCCGCCGGCGAAGTGGAGCGGGCAAAACCTCTCGACCTCAGCTTGCCAAAATCAGTAATCCCCTGAGCTTTCATATCTGCCTGAACAACGCCTACTCGAGCAGTCGGTTGGAGTCTATCCAGAACAGCCGGGTTACTTATCTTCTGCCAGCCGGTCACGGATCTTCCTCCTGTGACTCGCACTTGCTCATTGGGCCTCGCTCGGTAGATGATTGGTTTCGCAGTTTCGCCTGAATCCTCCGCGGTCAGTTTAAGACCCTGTTCCAGGCAGTAAGTCCCCTTTGCAATCCATACTGTGACACCGTCCTCCGGTAGGCCCTCTGATGTTTTGAGCTGCCGAATGGCATCTCTTGCTCTTTGCAGTGTCGCAAACGGCCCATCGCTCAGTTCCCCATTTGGTGAAACGCTGCGGCCGGACCATTGGTCCTTCCCTGATACGGAGACATAGATATTCACCGAGGCCACAGAGGGCTCATTTGTCTGCAGGAACAGCCATAAAAAAACCAGATGCGCGAGTACTTTGCTTTTGTCCTTGGGACTCCTTTCGGAGAACAAGCACCTTTGGAACATTAACTTTCCACGTTTTTTTGAAATTGCTTCCATAAATAATCTCAAGATTCAGTCAATTATCGGCACAGCATGTTGATGGTACAGCTTTACAACAGATGAGAAGTCCCAGCGTTTCTTCTGATCCGGTCTAAGGACCACTTCAACACCTTTTGGAAATTTAATCGGTTGTCGCGACTTAGGCAGATAAAGAAATATTCGCTTAGGCGGTTGTCGGCGGGGTGGATTTAATTCTACCTGTATGCCTTTTTTGGTGCCGGTCACTTTTAGATTCATCGGTCCAAAGTGCGTAGGTGCACGCTCGACACGAATTTCATTGCCTTCGGCCAGCCACCAGTCGGGTATAGCCATTAATAGATGTAACTCATCTCTGCACTCGTGGATCAGCATGTGCCTAAGCATGATGGCATAATTAGAAGCTCCCAAAGCATGAGGGATGGTGTCATTCCACGCAGTGCGACGCTCGACGTAAACGCCTTCAGGAAATGCATGCGTCGCAGTAGAGTGCAGAAGATACCAATAGAAGTCTTCGACAACCTGCTCGTGCTCTCCTCTTACGAGGGAAGCCATAGTAGTGTAAGCAGACATATAGGGATGGATGGCATTTGCATGGCCACGCCACTGAATAGTACCCTCGATGAAACCTCCACCGTAGTTTTTCCGTACTTCACTGATTAATGCTATGACTCGTGGGTCCTGCGGGTCAAAAAGCTCGGTGGGCCATAGAGTCTCAGTGTTGCCCCAGTGGGTGCCTGCCTTTTCCCAGCTCGGCGGGAAATGATCGAGCCCGGTTTGTTTCCAGGCCGCATCTATGGCTATGCGATAAAGCTTAGCTTCCCGGAGTAACTCCCTGGCCTCGTCAGGTTTGCCTAAAGTGCGTGCTGCATCAGCAGTACATAATAGCGCTCGCAAGTTCCAAAAGTCGTAACCGACAATATGATGCTTTCCGTCCCACAGATACTCGCCATCCGCAGGGGCATTTGGCAGCACGCCGGAAAAAGGTGAATCCGCAGGGGCCTGGCGGCGAGCCTTCAGCGTCCAGCTCACTGCTCGTCGCATCTGAGGGTATGCTTTTGCGAGCCATTTTTGATAACCGGTGATTTTGTAGAGCTGCCAGAGGGCCCAACAGGCTTGTCCATTTGCGTCGAGCTGGTTCTTCTGTGACTCGAAGCGTCCGTCGGGCCTTTGATGGCTAAGAAAGCTTTCCATGGCTCTTTGCGCAGCATCTGTGAGACCGGCTTCTTCAAGCTGCATTACCTGGTATGCCGCATCACGGATGTAGAATTCGTCATAGAACCCTTCCCCCGGATGTACTTCGCCGCGGTCGTTGGCGATTAACTGGTACACGTGTGAAGCCATAAGAGCCTGTGTCGCTTTGTCACACGGAACCTTAATTTGCGTGGCTCTTTCCATAAAGCCTCGCCAGTATTGGACTGTCCGGTCCAGCCAGAGCTTCGCATCTTCTATCGCAAAGTCTGATTCTTTTTTGAGAGGGGAGAAAGGTATTGATATCACGGTCTCGGCGTTTTCACCGGGAGCCAGAGACTGAGCGAAAGTCTTGTATGCTGCGCTGGAAGGTTCACTTCGTTCGACTTTCAGCTTTGCATCCGCCTCTGTCTGACCTGTATTGGTGACCTTAACTAAGATCCAGTTCAGGAAGTTCTCGCCATCGATAGGCCAGTCGAATGCCTTTTGCCAAACTTTCACGGAGGGTAGTGGTGTCGCCCACAGGGTAAACTCATACATTACTTGGCCGTCTTCAGCTGTGATTGAAACAACCGGCAGCCACCCGTCCATTAGTATCTTCACCTGCCGGCGGGTTAGAGGCCTCAGTTGTTGCCCAAACCGTATCAAGACTCTTGAAGGTTTTCCATTGCTATCATGGATAATAAGCTGGTTGTCTGGAGTAATTCGCGTCCCGTGCGCATAATCTTTGAGCCCTATGACGGTCCACGAGTTGTCAAAGTAGTCGAAAGGTTCATAGGCCCTGAGCGTGCACGTCAAAACCGGTGAAATCCAGATTAGTAGTGTAGTGATCAGGTCCCTCAATTTAGGATTTTGTGTCATGGGTCGTTCCTCTTTTTTTATCAGTCCGGCAATCCTACATAATCAAAGAAGGCCTGACGGAACAGCACTTGCAAAAACCGGCCGCCCGCGACGTTCTCCAACCTTCATCGCCGTCTCCCGGTCACGGGAAAGATGGACGTATTGGCGGCAGTCCTTATGTCGCACCCCCGCGGGGGCTAATCCAATCAAGCGCATCCTTTT
>CAZLIO010000385.1:0-4445 GCA_964559025.1 uncultured Pirellulales bacterium
CTCAAGGGCGGTCAACATTACCGAGTCGGGCATATTTTCCACTATTGTAACTAACACAGGCGACCATTGAATATATTTGCTGATGGAGGACCTCACTTCCGACAAGCAATTACCGTAAACGATTTTCTCTTTCTCTAATGAATCCTGCATCTCCACAGCACCCGACAATTTATCAATCTCTGCCTGGCATCTGACTATTTCCTGCTCCTTTATTGATACGTGTGTCATGTTGTTCAGATAGAAGCCGAACATTATTATTGCCATGGTCATAGGTACTGCAACGGTTACCGCGGCAATAGCTATGCCCCCGGGACTGCTTTTCATCGGGATGCCTTGTCCCTTTAATAAATCTATCGTGAACATAATCTCGGTTCTCAATACTCGATTCTCAATACTCGATTCTCAGCTTTTGTTACGAGCATCGAGCAAACTAATTCATACTGACCTCATAGCAAGTCCGGCTGCCACTGCCAGTGCAGGGCCTCTCTTGCTGCAAATATCGCTGAGCTGCTGAGCTGTATCGCAGCGTATTTTCTCAAACGGATTCCACAAAACCGTTTCGGCTGCGAGCCTGCTGTTCAATAACTCGATGAAACCTTTGGTAAGAGCAAAACCGCCACAAACAAATATTTTCTCAACAGGCCTCGATTGCTCCTGGGCCGCATAGTAGCGCAACGTTTCGGAAACATCGACAATCAGTTTCTGAGAGGCTTTTTCAAGACTATCATAAAGCTCTATTTGAGAAGCCGTCGAATCGCCGGACTCGTCTTGGCGAAGGCGGGCCGAGCCGGAGCCGGACAAAATTCCCTTGACGTCTTCCGTTGAGATACCTTTATCAGCCGCAATCTGCTTGATAATATCATCACCGGCAAAAGTCATATCGCGAATGAACGGCCAGCCATTACTACCCATAATTGCCACAGTTGTGCCGGAGCCGCCAACGTTCAGGATAGCTGTTGTGGACTTTTCGGATTCATCAGCCAGACCATTGAAGCAGTTCAAAAGTGCCAATCCCTCAACATCCATCAGCACGCACTTAAGGGCGGATTCTTTGGCAAGCTGTAGCTTGTTTTTTATCAGTGCATTGGTCGCCGCTACTAAGATGCCTCTTGTCTTATTATCGCCATTTGGTATTAAGTGATAATCAACGACACTATCTGCCGCATTGAACGGACAAACCTGCGAGGCCTCAAACGAAACAGCGCCATCTATCTCTGAAGTCGATAATGACGGAAACTCAAAGTCCCGCACCGCCACTTCCGGACCGCATAGGCCGCAAACCGCTAATTTCGTCTTGCGCCCGGTCGATTCGAGGCATTCGCGAATTGCTTTGACAGTGTTTATTTTTCGATGATTATTATTATCTTCGATCCCGCCGTTTGCTTCGCTAAACGAAGCAGCTGGGGCAATATCGATGATGCCGGCTGCGGTTACTGTATATGCGGAATCATCTTTGCGCAACCGGACTACCTTCACCGCAGACGAACCGATATCCAGCCCCAAAAGCTCTGTCTTGGTAAAACTAATCATTCGTTTCCAGCTCAAGCCTATAAATCCTTACAACAAGTTCCGACTTTCTTTCAAATTGGAGATTCATCTCTGCATTTCTTTCCTCTATTTTCTTTCTTCTTTCATCGGCTTAAAAAGGAAAGCGTTTTACTTAGAAATTACAACCATTGTGCATAGGCTGATGTGTGTGATTTTAGGATGTCCAGTCCTATAAATAATTGGATATTGACTATTTTCTATTGATTATTTTGATAGTTTCGGCAACTGTCAGTCACCAACTGTTAATAATCAATTTTGAGAAAAGTTAAGATGGGCTTTGTGGTGGTTATCGGCCCTGCGAACAAATGCAAAGACCTAAAGCGGATTATGTGTTCTTTGCTGAGTAATAACTGAAATCGATGCTGTTATTTGGCCACAAGAAGATTATGTGAAAGATTTGTTTAGCTTTCCGGCAATCACAAGATCCATTACTTGACGTTCCCTGGATGTAAGAAGCGCAAGCCGCGATGCCACTGTCTTCTGCGCAGCCTTTTCTTGCCTGATTCGGGCATCCTTGTCAATCGCCTTTTGGATCCGGTCGAGCAGAACCTGGTCGCTGATTGGCTTTTCCAGGAATTCCATCGCGTTTTTTTTCATTGCCTCAACGGCCACTGCAACTTCGCCGTATCCAGTCATAATTATGACAGGGATACTTATGTTTCTCTGCCGAAGCTTTTCCTGAAGTTCAAGGCCACTTATACGCGGCATTCGGACATCGAGAACCAAGCATCCCGGCCGGGCCGGGTCATAGCTGTCCAAAAACTCTTGAGCGCTAAGGTATGTCTCTACGTTCATTCTCAAAGACTTCACCAGTAGACGCAAACCTTTAAGGACGGCCGAATCATCGTCAACAATAAATACTGTTGGTTCAGATTCAGACATGAACATTTCCTTTCAAAGGTAGTGTGAATCGAAACAAGGCGCCACCAGCAGGATTTAACTCTGCCACGAGACGCCCTGCGTGTGCCTCAACTATCGAGCGACTGATTGATAAGCCGATGCCCAGTCCCTTGGATTTGGTCGTAAAGAACGGCTGGAAAACTATGTCAATATTCTCCATAGGCAAGCCCTTGCCTGTATCACTTACCGTCACTTCAATCGCATCATTTGTGTCTCTTGAGACTCGGATGGTTACCTGGCGTTTGCCATCGTGCATATCGCTGATTGCCTCGAAAGCATTTTGCAGGAGGTTCAGTAAAACCTGTTCAATGCCCATTGAATCCACCGTGACAAACGGCATCTCCTCTGAGGGCTCAACCCGCTCAATTGTGATTCCCCTAAGCTTTGCTTCGGAATCCACGAAGCTGACGGTTTCCTGAATAATATCCTTTATATTGACACTGGACTTATGCGGCTCTTTTTGGCGAACCAGTTTTGCCATCCGATGGATGATTTGCCCCGCTCGTTCAGCCTGTGCTGCAACATCCCTCATTGCGTCTAAGAGCTCATTGGAATCCCACGCACCCGATTCCATCATTCGCAGAGATCCCTGGGCATAACTTGCAATGGCACAGAGCGGTTGATTAAGCTCGTGTGCTAAACCGGAAGCCATCTCCCCGACAAGGCTGATTCTTGAAGCACGGGCAAGCTCGGCCCGATGTTCATCTTCACGCTGCTCTATCCGTTTCTGCCCGGTGATATCCCAAAAAATGCCTAATATTCCAACGACATTGCCTTGCTCATCTTTGACAGGCGTTTTGACTGTATGGATAATCATTTCCTGTCCTTGCTGAATATATCTCTCTTCAAAATCTTTTGTTTCTCCCGATTCAATAATTCTTTTATCGTCTGCCCTGTATTTTTCAGCCAACTCCCTCGGGATAATATCGTAATCATTTTTTCCAGTAATTTCCTCAGCTTTAATGTTAAAATCCTTGGCGAAATTCTCATTGCAGGAGACGTAAACTGAGCTCCTATCTTTAAGGAATATCTTTTGAGGAAGGTTCTCAAGAAGTGTTCTATACTTATTCTCGCTCTTGCGAAGAGCATCTACCGTTTGCCTATACTCGGTTACATCCGTGGCAATTAAAGTCATAGCGACAACTCGCCCATCTTTCTTGATAGGCCCCAGACGGCTCTGATACCAAGAGGTACGCCCATCGGGCCCACAGCCGGCAACCTCATAGCTACAGGGTTCGCCAGTTCGCACGACCTGCTCAAGGGTATCCCTCAATGCCTGCTGGTAGTCAGGTGGCACGTACTCATAAACGCTTGTCCCGACTGCCTTTTCCGGTGTGAAGGGCGGCACAGTACGATTGAGAAACAGAATTGTGCCATCGGGGTCGATAGTCAAAATCACATCGGGTGCATTTTCCGCCGGTGAACTCCATTTCTGTTCAGATTCTCTCGACGCCTTCTCCACCTTCTTGCGCTCAGTGATGTCAACCCCATAAGCATTTACATACCCCTTCTCAACCACCGGTGCTAATGTTACCATAAATAACCTGCCATTATCACAGTTGAACTCAAACGTGGATACCTTACCGGAATTTAAGGCTTCTTTTACCGGCTTGCAGCAATCTTCCGGGAGACTCTGACCTGCTTGAATTCGCCATGTTTCGAGGACGGGATAACCGGCCCTATTGGCGTAGAGGATTGCACAATCCTTTGATATCCTCAGGATGGGATTAGGATTTTCTTCCAAAAGCTTTGCAGGCATAGCCGTTTCCTTTTTCCATCCGCTTTCCTGAGGTAATATCCCAAGACATACCTTGGACGTCCATTATTTCAGTTCCATTGTAGGTGGGCTTAATATTCCTTCCACTTGGGATTTCTCATTTTAACACAAATTCCTTTATATCTCTCCAATTTCGGGCATGGTTCAATCTCGCAGGCTCAAGGTTAACACTTTTCAATTTAGTTCAATGACCAGAAATACCCATAACAATTTGTTAGAG
>CAZLIO010000386.1:0-4443 GCA_964559025.1 uncultured Pirellulales bacterium
TTTTACAACTTTAGACTACCCCCTTCCTTTTTTACACAAAATTATAGAATGCCTGCCTAAAGGCTAAAAAACTATAAAAACCCGCCTCTACAGGCATAAACTCACTGATTTTATTTATAACAAATTAGCTACTGTCCCGTCAAGGAAAATCTCTGGGTAGACGACGAACTCGTCTTGTGGGTATCATCTTTGACAAAATCTTACCCTCGCGTGCGTGCGCGCGTGAGGTATGCAAAAAGTTAGGGTTTTGTCAGTGTTTTATCAGCTCATCATCTCTCATAACGATTCCTCATTATTCTGCTCACTCACTTTTTTCCTTGGGTTGTGCTTGAACTAATGCCTTGATTGCAGCTTTGATATGCTCCGGTAGTTCCGGCCAAACAGCCACAATTTCAGCCAATTCGGTGGGAAGATCTTGAGGCTGACTTCCGGCAGTTTCTTGATACTTTTTGTAAGCTGGTTTGTAAGCGCCTGTTTTGCCTTTTTGTAAGTTTTTATTTTCTTTTGGCTTGTGGTTTTCTGTCAGCTGACTCTTAATCAGCGGGTCACAGGTTCGAGTCCTGTATCGCTCATTTTTTTACCTTTACTGCTTACCTGCTGTTTTTTTCGTCGGGCCAATCACACCGATACTACGTTGCATAGCTTCAACGTAGCTGCGATGCATTTTGCCGAGCTCTTCACTATCTGCGGTAAGGACATTCGGGAAATTAAATCCGGGCAGCCTTGGTGCCAAGCGTTTTAGCTCAGGTAGGTTGTCTGCCAATGTTCTAAACTTGCGACCCCAGACCTTCACAGTCAGGTCTGCTTTGACCAGGCCAGCGAACAGACTGATATCGGTTGATTCAGGTGAGTCTGCAAACGGCCAGGAGAGCCATCCGTCGGCCAGTGAACGCGAAGCCTCGACTTCGGCGCTGAGCCAACGCGCCTGTTCGTCCTGGCTAAGATAAGGATGATTTTGGGGTGCACCTCCGCCATACCAGCCGTATTCACCTAAAACCATCGGCTTTGAATTATGACCGTAAGCCAAAACCGCCTGCAGGTAGCCCAGGTTCCTGTCCCAGTTTTCTTCGGAGCCGAATGGGTTACCAAGAGTCGGATAGAAATGAATTGTTACAAAGTCAAGCCAGCGGGCCTGGCGATGTGGATTGAAGGCTGAGTAACGGCTCGGATTACCCGGGCGAATCAGTGGATAGGACCATTGGATATAACCTACCGTAATCAGGTGAGTCGGGTCGGCCCGGCGAATAGCCTCGACCTGGCGGCGTACCCAACGGTCAGCCAGATGTTCGCGAAAAAGCTGCCAGTCGCGCAATCTCGGATTTCCCGAGTCGGGCTGATTTTTGGCTACAGCCACCTTGCCCCATCTTTCTCCTTCGGTAAGCTCATCACCCCAGGCGGCCTTCAGCGACTCCCAGCTTCCATAGTTTTTTTGCAGCCAGTCATTCCATTGTGGGCGCCATTGTTCGATAAACCACGGCAAGTGGGGCTCGTTCAGAAGGTCCCAGGCAAAAATGGCCGGCTCGCCCCAATAGCGACGGCCCACAACGTCCCAGAAGCGCTCAAGCGCCTGCAAAGCCGCCTCACCCGCGAAACGATCCGGCTTCCAATACGAAGGCTGGCCCTCCCAATGGTCCGGGCCGGTAAGTAGAAGCCGGATGCCTGTCTCACGGGCAATCTCGATAAGCGCATCCAGTTTCTCAAGAGATTTCTCCTCGATAGTCTCGGCGTTAGGTTGAAAACTGCCGGCAGTAAGGAAAACCCGTACGCAATTGACGCCCAGCTCGCTCATAACTTCAAAATGCCGCCGAACCTTTTCAGAATCAAATCTCCGCCATATTTTCGGCGCCCAGCCGGTATGAGGGTCGTAATAGTTAGTGCCGAAAACGACATAGGGACGCCCGGAATCACGCTCTACAAAACCCCGGCTGTCAGCTCTTGTCACTATCAATTGCATATTCGCAGGCTCTGCCGCCCTGCTGATTACAGAAAACCCGAAAGCTATGACCATCAGTACGACAAAAAACCGGCTTCCTACAAAAAATGACGGCACCGCCTTCAAAGAACAGCTCAACCTTTGATCTATCATTTGTCCCCTTGTAGTTATTTCTTGTTGAAGATGCTTTTATCCGCCTCTGTGAACAATTCAATCCCGACAACCACACACTTGCAGGACCAATCCCGTATCGCCTATTTTTTTACTTTTGCTGCCTACCCGTTGTTTTTTTCATCGAATAATTTCCGGACCTGCTCATAAAGCAAGGGCAGGTCGTTTTGCAAAATACCCCAAATAGTCTCATTCTCGATACTGGCATAACCATGTATGATGACGTTGCGAAGATTAATGATTTGCCGAAAACCAATAATCTTATCAGCAAGAGATGGGTCTATTTTCGATGCCTGATTCAGAGCTTCGCCGATAATTTCGAGCTGTCGTTCAATACCACTGCGCAGCAAAAGGTCGGCCTCGTAATCATCCAGCGAACTTTTACGTGTAAACTCTATTAACGCTTCGCAGGCTAACCGGATGTCATAAAGAAATCTGCGTATATCAGGCTGCATATATTTCCTTTCGGTTTTGATTTATCGACTCAAGGAAATAAGGATTACGTATCGCCTTGGTTTCAACCAAATCAATGGAACGACTGAACAAATCCTGTAATGCTTCAAGCAGGCCAAAATACGCATCGGCATGCTCACCCGGCTGCAACGGCAGAAATTCCACAAGGAAATCCAGGTCGCTTTTTCCAGCGTCAAATCCTTCGCCGGTCAAAGCTGAACCAAATACTTCGAACCGCTTGACACGATACTGTTTGCAAAGGCGCTTGAGCGATTCGTAATTTTCCTCAATAAAGCTTATCATTCAATATGCACTCCAGAGATATAATATCTGCGGTGTGCCAAGTTCGTACAGCGTGGTTCTGTCGATTTTTAATAAGTTTGACTTGCGGTAGCTCAAGAAGTCGGTCAAAGAAAATGGCTTGCGATATTGTACTACCTGGGCCTTGTCAATTTCCGCCAGAGATTTGGCCAACTCTATTGCATCATCCAGATAGCCAATTTTATCTATTAGCTTTTCATCGACTGCCTCCTGGGCACCGAAAATACCGCCGTCAGCAAGCCGTCTGACATCATCTAACGTAAGTTTTGCTTTCCTGCCCTCAGCCACAACCTCCACAAACCTATCAAGGGCAGGGGTGATTACCTTATCTCGCATGTATTGGATTTCTTCCGGTGTTGGTGCCCTGAACGAGCTGGGCCAATCCTTTTTTTGGCCCGACTTAATAACAACCGGCAAAACGCCGAGCTTATCTTCCAGCAGTTCCTGCACAACAAAATACCAGCTTATTACCCCGATGGAGCCGGTAATCGTGGTTGGCTCAGCTATGATTTCCTCACAAGCAACCGACGTATAATAGCCGCCCGAAGCAGCAACGCCCTGCATAAAAGCAACGACCGGTTTTTTTTCTTCCTCGCGGAACTTACTGATTTCCTTGTAGATTTGGTCGCTGGCTGAAATCGTTCCGCCCGGCGAACTTACCCGAACAATGACGCCCTTCACATGCTTGTCCCGCCGGGCCGCCTTTAGCTGTCTATAGACATCGCCGGCTACTTCATTATATATTACGCCCTGCACTGTAATCATTGCAATTTTGGCTCTCGCCGGCCCTTCTCGTATGACTTCTTCAGTAAGGAGGCCTCTTTGCCCCGTCGCAAATATCGCGACCACGCCGATTAGTATGAAAAATAGTGCGATATTTACCATAACCGACAGTGCTAAAACAATGCCCCAGAAAATCCTCCAGCCTGCTCCTTTCCTTCGTGGTTCCAATCTCGTCCTGCTCGCACCCAGGCCGGAAATTGGCTCTGTCGGCTGCGTCCCCGTTGGCCCTGACAAATTATTGTCCTGTTCAAAATTCATAATATACCCTTTCAAAAATAACCGCCGTCATTATAGACCGCACATACTCCACCGTCAATCTTCAAATATTTATACGATTATCCCAGTTGTTATTGCGAGCAGCCCGATCCATTGGGGCGATGCGGCAATCTGTGTCCTCAATCGTTGAGCGGAAATCCAAAATTGGAAATGAATAAGTTTTTTGTTCGATATTCGATATTCAACCCTACGTTTCACGGCTGCTTTTTAAGCTTTTTCGCCATATGAAGCCCGCTATTGGCTATTTTATAGTGCAATCTAACTAATTTTATAGAAGAAAAAAACCTGAGAAATTTCCAAAAAATAATAAAATATTTCTTGACTTTCGCAGCTTCGCCAAGTAATTGTGATATTGTTATAAAGTGAGAAGGGCGTAGAAGAACATCATGCATGCCAAGCCTTCCCACCCTATATGACTGTATTTAGGGAGTTAAGAGATATCCAAAGGGAATTGGAGGGCTGCTTTCATGGAAAAAAGCCGTATAGAAGTACAGAATGTGCGCTCC
>CAZLIO010000387.1:0-4431 GCA_964559025.1 uncultured Pirellulales bacterium
CCCCCCTACTTTACCCTTATAAAGTGAGAGAGTCCCACCTATTTTAGCTTTGGGTGGAATGGGAGCAATAGCTCGTTTTTCCAATGCTCCCTTCTGGAAATCGCCATAAAATACAACACTTTCTTGGATATCAACTTCTGCAAGCCCAAGACTTCCACCAATTTCAGTACTATTAAAGACAGCATCGCCATCGATTTTGGCTCGTCCAAAATTACAGCCCCCTGTTATTCTATTGTCCTCAAAGTTAACGTCCTTGCCAATTGTCGCTTCACCAAATGAAATCTCTCTACCGACTCTGGCTCCACAAAAATCAACATCTCCGGTAATTTTAGCTTTTACAAAAAAAACATCCGCACTTATTTCAGAACGTCCAAATAGAGCATCCCCCCCTATCTTGACTTGGTTAAACAAAACATCTCCACTTATCTTGGCTTCAAAAAAAGAGCAATCTCCTCGTATTTCAGCACCATCGAAGAGGATATTCCCTGCTTTAACATTATCAAAACATGCATCTCCATCAATCTTAGTTTTTTGGAAGTTCAGGATATCTTGAAATACTTTATTGGTAAGATTAATGTCTGGAAGAATACACCCTTCAAAGTCACATATCCCTTTTGATATATCTTTATTGAATTCTTGTATCTTTGAATCTCGGTTGTCTTCCTTCAATTTTTCATGGAGGATGCAAAGACTTTCATCTGAAATAACTCTTCTGCTACACATGCCATATTTACATTGCATGCTATTCCCTCCAAATAGCGTTTATGAATCTAATAAATGGGAAAATTGCCATTAAATAGAAAGGAATTAACTGAATTATTAAAGATTTCCAGAGTAAAGAAAATATACTTTTATGGCTGATTAATAACCGTCTTTTCAATAGATAACATATTCCCCCTATTGAAGAAAATGAGAATAGAAGTGGAAAAAGCGGAGCAGATAACAATGATAGAATATTTCGAGATTTTTCTGATAGCCAGAAAAAAGGAATCTTGGGTAATTGGAAGAAATTCCAAAAATTACTTATATTTACGTGTCTTGGAAGCTCTGATTGTAATTCGAAAAGAGTTGTTGTAGCGGCATAGAAATGTGTTAAGATGAAATAGTAATAACCAGACACAAGAAAATAGATAGCATTTACCGCCCATATTAGAGTGACGGGCTTCATCGACTTGTCATCAGATAAATTAATTTTATAACTTGCAGCATATAAACCATAAGTAGTCGTCAAGAGAATACCTAACATTGATGAAAAGATCATGACCTCCAGGTGATTAATTCGGCTATTGAGCATTTGTAAGATTTGTATAATTTCCTGACTATTAATTACAGTGTCTTCCATATCTCTAATCCCCTGAAACTTGTGCAAACAAAAGGGTTTAATCAAGTAAACATGGACAAGTCATTGAATAATTTCAACTGTCTGATTTAAGTTCAGATCTTTTAGGTCTGATTATTAATTATGTAGCTTCAATTGAACCGCACCGATCCTGCCTGTCTTTCCTTTCGCAGAAGATAGAAACTATTGACATTATAGCCAGCTACTTCAATAGCCAGGACGTTTCTTTCGCACTGGCAGCTACTAAGAATGCATTCGTCCATCCGGTAATAGCCATGAGGTTCACGAACAGGACCGTGACCGATGAATTGCCCATTACGATATATCCGGTAGATGGATGAAGCGGCCATTCGAAGTAGAGGCTCTTTCTGTTCTGAACAATCAAAGACAGTTCGAAATCCCACGAAAATGTTCTTCTCTGTTTCTCGACCTGCTAGCCAGATTGGAAGGGCCGAATCAAACGACGACCTCGTAGTTCCGGCCTGAGCATTCGACGTCGAAGATAACAGACCCATGATACAGAGTACGCAAAGGATTGCTGGAGTCTGAATTGATCTGAAATGCTCTTTCATTATCATAACCTTTCGTACTCCAATTTTTTTTGTTCTGTCTGCATACTTCCTTGATGGAGTATGATGACGTTTTTATCATAGGAAAGCCGGGGATGCAAGCGACTTGAGCTACACAGGGTGGATTTCGCAGATAAGATTCAAAGAACTTGGTGTGCGATGACCTATGGACAATCAATCTATTGGTCAAATCATTTGTTCACATTTCTTACGAATTCTACACCTTTGTGCCCCCACCGATAAACTTCTATCATTGATTAAATACGGATAGAACTCAAAACTCCTGTTTTGAGGGTCCTAAAATCGGCTTTTCATACCCAAAGAGCTACCGTTAGTTAATGTGAGTTATCCTGCAAAAAAATCACTTTTTCAAAAAATTTGTTTGACAAAGTAGGAATCTTCCAAATAATATGCAGTTTACTGAGGTTAAAAGCAACACTGGCGCTGGCATTTTCCTGCGAGGATAAAGTCGAATCTTATCGGTAACGTAGGTATTTTGTTTGTATTTTCATGTCTTCGCAGGTTTTTAAAGGAAAGATATTCAGATTATGGGGAAAAATAGGCCCATACTTTTTGAAGTACTTGAACCACGTATCTTACTTTCGGGGGATGGTCTGCTTAATGCTACCATTCCTGATCAGGACCAGGATACGCTACATAATGGCGTGCAGCAAGTGGTCCAGTATAATGAGTTGCTCGATATAAAAGAACAGGTTGAGGAGCAGATTAGCCAGGAACTGGTCCCCTCCGAGGCACCCAATATCGGCGATTACCAACCTGTTTTTACTTTGTTAGTAGTCGATGATAATACAAATGACGAGTTAGTTAATGGGGATTTGAGCGCCGATCATATTGAATCCGCTCAGGTTAACGGCGAAATCGCTGTGATCTTGAATGATTCTGATGAGCGTGTAGAAAGCAAAGTTAGTAAAACTAAGGACGAAAATCCGCAGGTTTATGTTAATGATAATGAGGTAAGCACCGAGGAAATTTCATCTATCGAGATCAGGGGCCCTCCGCTAAATGAGTGTGTCAACATTGATAGTGAAGATGCGGAAGTTGACCATACTATTCTTGATGAATATGCGACAAAATCACAGGCGGATGGAAGCGTAAATCTTCCGGGTCTCGTATTGGTTGACCCTGACCTAACGAACATTGAGGGCCAGATTGTCTACCTTGACTTTGATGGTGAGGAGAACATTAACTACAGTGGCCCAGTGCTGGTCGAGGGCATTAATGTACCCGAATTTGCCCTGCCCGTTAGTCTGGCTGGGCAAGAAGAGGTCGTTATTACTCACATCGTAGAGGAGTTGGAACGTATATTTGCCGGTTCGGGCGTCATTTTCACGATCGAAACACCGAATTCTACCCAACCCTACTCAACAGTATACATCGGAGGTGATTATTCTGCTTTCGCCGAATACGGCTCATTTTTGGGGCTTGCTGAGCAGGTTGACATAGGCAACCAGAACCTCTGTGATAACGCCTTCGTCTTTAGTGAGACTTTTGTAGACGAGTACAAGAACGCGAACACGCTGGCAACTCACCTGGCTGATCTTATTGCTCACGAGGTGGGCCATTTACTGGGATATGTACATGAGCACCAAGTTACGGAAGGGAGCGTACTGTCGGACGTAGCTTGGACACAGTTGACCGGCGACACAGCCCTGTGGCCTTATGCTGATGGGCCGAACGAGGAGACGGTCTCGCTGCCCCACAGTGTGTACCGTATGGGCACGACTGTAGGGATTTACGAAGGTCAGACGGCCATCTTCTCAGTTGGCGGGTGCTCATTCCGTGCGGGGGTCTTCTTAGATTACTCCAGGGATGCTCCTGGAACCGAGCCCAAGTACTGGGGCAATCAACAGAGTCACTTCAGCATCTATTTTCCGGACTCAGATACCTGGATTTCGGCTGACGGAACAGACGACATCGACAATGGGGATGGCACATGGACATCTGTGGGTTTAACCGGTTACAACAACGGCAATGGAATCAATAGTCCGCTGGTTGAACAAGGAACCGGCGTCATTATGGATCAATGCTTCTACAATGATGGTGCGGTCTATGTCTTCGGCGGCTATCCGCCGATGCGGAGCGGCCCAATGGCGAAATACGATATCGCCACTAATTCCTGGTCTCAGGTCACCTTGGGCGACGACTACGGCCCATACGGCGGTGGCGGTCTGATAGGATCACACTGGTACAAAGTCCACAAGGAAGGCTTCCTAATGGACTACGATGTAAGCACAGATACCTTTGGGCCTGATATCCCTATCGACGGGCTGAAGGATCCACAGTTTGGTACAGTCTCGGGCGTTATAAGTGACAAGTTATACATTGTTGATACCTATGATGCTGACATGCCAGGCATGGTATACGAAATTGATCCTGTGGCCCGCACAGTAGTCGAAATGTCTCCTGCTCCGACACCGGTGATAGAGGCTGGAACCGTCGTACACAACGGGCGATTTTACTTACTGGGGGGTCGGACTGCAAGCACGCCTGACTCAGCCATAG
>CAZLIO010000388.1:0-4428 GCA_964559025.1 uncultured Pirellulales bacterium
ATCTGTAATTGTTTTAATAGGTAGCAGGAAATGGTTGGCTTCATAGTCAAAATGCCGTAGAATTACAACTATTGTGAATCAAAGAAAGTTAACCGTTCTTTAGGAGACTCACAATGAAGTTCAATCGCCGCCTTTTTATTAAGTCGGGTATCGGTGCCGGGGTATTGGCAGGGACCCCGCTTTGCGGGAACCCAGCGCAGGGACGCTTATCTGCCGCCGGGCCTGGCAAGACAACTATTCCTCAGTTAGACAAGGCCGCTGCCGCGCCGGTGCTGAAGATTTCATCCATTAAATCGCCGGTGAAAATCGCCTCCATCGAGCTGCTGCGTGATGATAAAAATTACTTTGTCCGTACCAGGTCCACCGATGGTGCCCTCGGCGTCGCCGTCACCAACAGTCGTGCCGCCTATCTCTACCCGATTCTGCAGCAGTTAGTTATCCCTTATTTCATCGGTAAAGATGCTCGCGACCTCGATTCACTCATCGATGGAGTGTACGTTTATCGCAGCAATTACAAATTGTCGGGCGTGGCGCTGTGGTGCTGCGTTGCATGGGTGGAATTCAGTTTGCTGGACCTTCTCGGCAAAATTGAAGGCAAGCCGGTTGGGGAGCTTCTCGGCGGTGTGATTCGTCGTGAGATTCCGATTTATGTTGCCAGCGGCAATCGCAATACCACGCCACAGGAGGAGGTGGATATCCTGGCAAAGCACATTGAGCAAAACGGGGCCGGGGCAATCAAGTTTAAGGTCGGCGGACGTATGAGTAATAATGCCGACTCGATGCCCGGCCGCAGTGAGGGCCTGATTCGGCTTGTGCGTAAGGCCCTTGGTGACAGGGTCACTATATATGCCGATGCGAATGGCTCCTACGACTGTCGCAAAGGCACCGAGCTCGGCAAGCTTATGCAGGACCACAATATTAATATGTTCGAGGAGCCCTGTCCGTTTGATCATCTGGAACAAACCAAGTGTGTGGCAGATGCGCTGTCGATTCCGATATCGGGGGGAGAGCAGGAGACCAGCCTTCGCCGTTTTCGCTGGATGGTCCATAACAACGCTGTGCAGGTCGTTCAGCCGGACCTTCATTATAACGGAGGATTTATTCGTGCCATCCGCGTGGCGCGCATGGCCGCCGAGGCGGGAATGTCCGTTATACCGCACATGTCAGGAGGCGGCGTTGGTTATGTTGACGTGCTCCACTTCGCCTCTTGCACGCCGAACATCGGAGATTTTCATGAGTATAAGGGCGGTTTAGCTCAGACGGGCCCCTGGTACGATCCGCCTCTGCGGTTGCAAAACGGTTCCATAAATGTGCCCACCGGCCCCGGCCTCGGGATCACCGCGGATGCCGATATTCTTCGCAATGCCAAACCAGTTGAATAATGAAAGTTCTCTAATGGGACGGGATTTACGTAGATTGAATTGCCGTTGGTAATCGCCATTGCGGCTTATTGAACGTCGCATAACGTCTGTGGTCGCTATATAGTCGATAAGACTATATGACCCGTTTCTACATTCGCAGTTCAGCGTTTTGACTGAGCAGCAGCTTCTGCAGTGCCTTGACGTCGAGCTTTCGCGGCGGCACTTTGCCTTTAGCCGCCATTGCTGCGGCACAACCTGAAGCGTGTCCGATCGCCATAGCAGGGGCCATCGAGCGGGCGGACTGGAACGGTGCCTGCTCAGACGAAATGCAGCGTCCTGTTAATACAAGCCCTTCGATATTCTTGGGGACAAGTGAGCGGTAGGGAATGTCAAAGCCCGCGTGGTTGAAGAAGAACCGCTTACCATGATAGCTCGGCATCGGGTTCGAACTGATTGCGATTACATCGGGAAAGTGAGTACCCTTGATGGCATCCTGCTCGGTGACAGTGTATTCGCCAAGGATTCGACGCGTTTCACGAACACCGATGCCTGTCGCCGATTGCATTAGATAAACGGACTTCATCCCGGTTTTCCTTTTCATCTCCTGGACTCGTTCCCAGAGCTTTAGTCGTGTCTCTACCTCGGCCCGCGTCAGGTTCTCAACGTCCAATCCATCGCCGCCAAAGCCTGGTCCCCATTTCACAACCCGGTCGCCGATGCGGATTCCACCATAAGAACCTTCGATGCCGGAGGGCAGCCCGCCTAAGCGGTACATCAGACTCATGCCCATACGGTCGCCCTTCCGGGCGGGACTCATAAACGGTGCGCCCGCCCGCGCCGCGATGTCACCGTCGCCCGTGGCATCAATGACAACGTCGGCGGCAATGGCCTGCCGAGACGATTTGGATTCTACGATAATGCCCACCACGCGTGAGCCGTCGAGCATAGGCGCAACGACCCAACTGTGAAGGCGCAGTTTGACGCCTTCCTTTTTGACCAGGTTCAGCGACGCAACCTTGGCTGCTTCGGGATCAAAACCGATGCAGTAGGGCAAATCACCGGCTGCAACATCGTGCTCGGCCTTCGGATACGGATCGTCCTTGATAATACCGCCCAACCGCACAAGCTCGGCAATATACTCAGCGGGGATTCCCTTGACAGTCTGGAGCGCCTCGGGCGGCCGCTGGTTCCGAAAACCGTTATAGCAGGTCATCAACCCTGCCGTCCCGTTACCACCCAGGAAGGGGTATCGCTCGATCAGCAGCGTATCGGCTCCACTTCGGGCGGCAGCGGCAGCGGCAATCACTCCGCTGGGGCCCCCGCCTACTACGACTACCTGATACCGGGCGACAATGGGTGTTTCCAACTGTTCTCGATAAGTGTGTGGACGCGTTTCCTCCGCCGTAGCGATAGCTGAGCCTGGGGTACAAGCACCGGCAGCTAAGGCGGCGCCCAGCGCTGAACCGAGAAATTCCCGTCGCCCCATGCTGCGCGAGGTGTAGCGTCGTTCTTGTCCTCTTTCGTGTTTCAATAAATCCGACATGGCCGTTCTCCTAATATCACAATTCCAAAGGCCCCTACAAAATTGAGGTTAGGCATATATTATTTAAGAAAATCTTTTTTTTAATTTTCTTAAATAATCACCTAATTGCTTATTACACAATAACTTACTGTTTGAAAAGAAAAAATCAAAAAACAATTTTTTCTTTTCAAAGTATGCCTAACCTCAATTTTGCAGAACTCATCACAATTCCAGACAAAAGGCGAAAAACGATAATCGCCTTTTATGACATGTGCCTTTCAAGCACCTTACGTTCTTTTTTGCTGAGCGGTTGCGCTTCGCGGGCGGCTGAGACGTTGACCCGGAGATGTTCGAGCGAACCCATGCCGACAACAGCCGATGAAATCGGTAATCCGAGAGTATAACGAATTAGCATCCCAGCCCGTGCCTGGCGAGGCGCCTCGTCGTGGTACCAGACGTCGTCATTCTTGATCGGATTGCCAACGGCCAGTGAGCCATAGCCGCCGCCCATCACCTTCATAGCCAGGATTCCCATCTCCTTCTTCCGAGCCAGGCCAAGCACAAGCTCCTGGAATGGACGGCGCCTCATGGTGGGATTGAATGTCGTGAGGACCGTGTCGAAACCGAACAGCTCAATCGCTCGGCGCATCGACTCGGCGCTTTCGTGCCCTGTTACGCCGATGAACCGTGTGACCTTTTCATCCCGCAATTTGTGCAAGGCCTTCAAAACACCATCGGCCTTGTCCCATTTCTTGAAATCTTCTTCGGCCTTAACGCCGTGTATCTGGAGAAGATCTAAACGGTCGGTGTGTAGGCGTTTAAGACTGGCCTCCACATCCCGCATAGCGCCATCGTACGAGCGGCTGCCGGTCTTTGTCGCAAGAAAGACCTCCTTGCGCCGGGTCGCGAGCACTTCACCATAGTTACGTTCAGACTGGCCATTAGCATACGAGGGTGCCGTGTCGAAGTAGTTGATCCCCGCATCGAGTGATGCGTCTGCCAGCTCCGCGGGATGAAACTTTGCGGTCGGTGCATTTTTCATCGCCGCAACACCACCCAGAATCAAAACGCTCACCTCGACGCCTGTTTTCCCCAAAACGCGTTTCGGAATGGCCCGCCCCCCCGGCTTTTCCTGTTTTTCGGACTCGCCTGCAAAACTCACACGTGCGCGTGCTGTCCCGACGGCAACCGTCGTAACTAGCGCTGCCATGAATTGTCGTCGATCCATTTTTTTTCTCCTCTCAGGTTCCGCTTGCTTTGTCATCGTAAAACGCCATTTAATCTTCACACTAAAGGTTCATTGCATCGAAAATCACGCTGCCAGCGCAAGCTGCATCAAAAAAATGCTGAACGCAGTAGATGATATCGTAGCCCGCGCCGCTTGATAACGCAACGTTTTTCTTCGGTAGAATCCGTGCACTTGACGTGGAGAATATTGTCAATTACAATTATCAACGCTGCGTGTGCAGCTCTCCAATTTTTTACTGAAAAAGGCTTCTGCAAAATTGAGGTTAGGCATATATTATTTAAGAAAATCTTTTTTTT
>CAZLIO010000389.1:0-4426 GCA_964559025.1 uncultured Pirellulales bacterium
TCTCTGTATATCGGAGATTATGCAATTCGATTCGTCAATACCGGATGTTTCGTGCCTTTGCTGGTCCCGCTTTCGGTTCCGAGCCCTATTAGCAACGCAGGTCACCAGATACTTTTTGAGATTTCCGCGTGTCTGGATTTTCGCTGCCGATTTAGCGAATCCCAAGAAAACATCCTGCACTACATCTTCGGCCGTATTGACATCGTTTGTCAGAGCGACGGCCAGCTTAAGCAAATCATTCTTGTACTTTTCATAGATCCGTCGCAGCGCATCTCTATTACCAAGTTTGAATTTCCAGATAAGTAGTCTGTCTTCTACCATTTAACGCAACGAATCACAGAAAGATCTTTCTTCATTTATAACACACCAACACAGCCGGTTTTAGTATAAAGAAAACAGACTTTTTTGGAGACTGTAGCAAGATTACAGAGTTTGCCGCTTGGCGGGCATCTGTTGTCTGCGGTTGAATGGCGGCAATAAACCCAGTTTAGTGTTTGGATCGGCGCCAATCGAAATCCGGAAGGTGCTATTTAACAACTTGAGTGTTGTATAAGTCATTGTTTTTAAGTGCTTTACATATTATTTGCTCTGTAAAGCTGCTATAGTCTCCTTTTTTGCCACTTTTAATGTTGTTCACTGGAAAGGCGCATAAAAAAGGCCGAGCCAATCGGCCCGGCCGTTGGAAAGGCCGTCTTGTAAGGCGCGTTGTCTGCTGCTACAAGGGTTCGTAGTCGGTGGGGATTTCAGGCTCGACATCCTCGGCCGACAGGTCCACGTTCCACTGGAACTGGTCCAGCGTCGACGTATGACGGATGTCTCCATCGTCAATAGCCTCGATTTCCACGAGGACGGGGTAGCCGGTCTCCACGCTGACCCACCCCCGACCTGTGAAGCTCTTGAAAGGCAGGCCGCTCGAGTCCGTCGTTTCGATGCCCTCGCAGAGAACGCCGTCGATCGTTTTTCGGTCCAACGCTTGGTGTTTGAGGGCCAGGCAGCTGTTGATCAGGCTCTGGGGGTCCGTCCAACGATCTTTGTCTGACCGCATTCTCCGGACCATCTCTTCGCTCAGTGCCTCCTTGAGGTAATTGCTGGCGTCGTGCGCCACGAACGTCTCGGTTCTTGCCTCCAGATTGAAGTAGAGCGTGCGATATATCTGACCGTCTCGATATCGGTCCGTGCGCGTGACCGTCGGAGAACTCCAGATGATCTTATAAGCATTGGGCCAGTCGTCATTCGGATCGCGTGAACCGGTCCCTCTCAACCGCCAGATGGCGCCCGGGCTCGCCTCCACATTCCGGGCGACCTCGGCCCAGACCACACCGGACTTGCTGCCGGTGCCGATGAATTCAACCAGTCCCAGGACGACCACGGCGATGACTGCTGCGGCCACGGCTAATTTTGTAATTGGACTTTTCATAATTGTTCTCCTTATTAAAAGAGTGTCGGTTTTTTTGGACAGGCAGGAGCGGTTTACCGTTTGTAAGACCCTCTCTTGCCGGCTTGTCATATTCGTATCAATCTTTGCAAAGAATTCAGTCAGCAGCATATCTTCGTCTTTTAGGGCGCGGGCATAGCCCCGGCAGGTCGCGCATTTATTTAAGTGCTGCTCCAGTTCGTGCACTTGGGTCTCCGGCAGGATTCCCGTAACAAGGTCTGCGATTTGGTCTTTAATCTTCTTACAATCGCTTTTCATTATTCTTCCTTTCTCTCAGCAGCTCATGCAGTTGTTTTCTGGCCTCTCTTATTCTCTGACATGCCCCGGAATGCGAGATGTTCAGCTTCTCTGCGATAGTCTTTGCATTTTTCCCATCGAAGTAGCACATCGTCAGCGGCACCCGAAGCTCCTGCGGCAGCCGCCTAATAGACTCTTGTAGATGATGGTCTTCAACTGTTCTCTGCCCGGGCTGCATCGGCTGCTTGATGGTAATTGCCTTTATGCGTTTTCGCCTGCGAAGCAAATCAAAGCAGAGATTCCTGGCAATTCGCAAAATCCATATCTCAAACTGCTCGCCCTTGTCGAGTTTCTTTATCTTCAGGAAACCTTTGAGCATGGCCTCCTGAGCTATGTCTTCGGCATCGTGCACATTCCCTAACACACCCAGACACATAGCAAAAACATGCCTGTAATGTCTTTTTACCAGCACTGCGTATGCAGTCTTGTCACCCTGTCGACAGGCACGAACCACACTTTCATCTAAGCTTTCGTTCAATAGGAGCTCCTAAAATCCGTTACCATAATAAGGACGAATACCGGAGGGCTTAAATGCAAAAAAAATTCGAAATATTTTATACGATTGCCCCTGAATCATATCGTTATGGAAGATTAAGCCAAAACAAAACTTCCCCTCCCTGAAAAAAAAGGCCGAGCCAAATAGGCTCGGCCCGGCCTTTTTATGCGGCATTGCTGATAAGATATTCAGGGCTAATTGCTCAGGCTGAAAATCCCCCAGCGTTCGGGTTGATTACGAAGTTGCTGAACCTTGATACCTTCTAATGTCGGCGTATTTCTTTTGCCATTTTCTTCAAGCTCAATTTTACAAGGTACATCAAATCCCTTGGTCTCGAGCTTAGGATTTAAAACAGCCGGCCCGATAGAAACAATGCGGAGGATTTTAACACGCCCGATGTGTTGTTGGAGTTGGTTGGCGGGCATAGTTAATACAAATAATTTACCTGCTCGTGTATAATCTTCGGCAATCAGAGCCTGAAAAAACTGACGCACAACCTCGGTAGCTGCTTGTTCGTCGCTGAGTTGTCCCTGAGATAGGCCTACATCGTTCGCAGTTTGATCGAAGTGCTTTACATCGGGCGGGACTTCATTCTGCAAATCAAACAATTGAGCATCAATAGGTTGGTTATAGTCATCAAGTTCAATCATACCTTCGTATTGGTATTCGTCGTCTTTGAGTTTATAAAGTTCTATCGTATTGACAAGCTTGGTGGTTGGGTCGATGTATAAGACCTTACGTTTGTCTGGAGTTGAGCTTTCAGGCAAATATGTCACTGTCATAGTAATTGGCTCGGCTTTGTCGGTAGGCTCATTAATCTCTACTTTTACTTTACCTTGTGACTGTAGCTCATATATATGCTTGACGGCTGTTTTTGGATCAACTTTTTTTAAAAAGGCTGTTAGTTGTTCCTTTGTATTGTCTTTGGCCTTCATCGTAGCTAAAACCTTTTTTCTCTTATTCCATACTTGTTCTACATCCCCTTTCCATACTATTACCATGGATTCATCCATTGGACTTAACCATTCAGGCATATGAGCTCGTACTTTTGTCACCTGACCATCCTGGTCAAATTCCAGCCAGCCTTCCCGTGGTTCGTCCTCGCCGGCTGTAAAATTCTTGATATGTAGATAACGAACACTGTTGTTGGCTTCGATAGTTTGCTCAATACCATATGCTAAGGGTGTTGACCTGTCCCAGAGAGTTATTGACAAAACCACGGCTGTTATAATCACCGCCGCAGCGGCTAATTTTGTAATTGGACTTTTCATAATTGTTCTCCTTATATTCGGCCACGTTAGGGCCGATGGTTGTTCGGATTCCTCCAGTGCACGCAGCACGTCTCCAAGCACTCGCTTATCCATTTGTGCACTGGTTTTATCATTTAGTTTCTTAATCAATCTTTTTATATCTTCTGCTTGTCTCATTTTTCAACCTCACTATTCAACAGTGACCGCAGTTTATCCAACCCGTAACGATACCGGCCGTGAATCGTACTGACTGAAACACCTTGCAAATTGGCTATTTCCCTGAATTTCATCCCGCCTTTAAGATGCAGCATTACTGCTTCCCGCTGCTCATACGGAATTTGACTTATGGCCTGTCTCAGTCGGGTTAATTCTTCTCTTTCTATTACGCGTTGCTCCGGATTGTCTGAATCCGAGATACTTGGGTTCACTGAGTCCAGAGCTTCGGCCTGTCGTGTCCTTGACCGTATTTTGTCTCGTGCAAGATTGCTCACGCAGGTTGCTAAGTAGCCTCTGAGGCTTCCTGTGAGCTGGAACTGCCTGGCCGAGCTTGCAAAGGAAACAAAAACATCGTGCACAACATCCTCGGCCGCTGCCTGCTCACCCAAAAGCCCTTTTGCCAGCGTAAGCAGGTAATCTTTGTACTTTTCATAGATACGGCACATCGCGTCCCTGCTACCGCGCCTGCATTTCAAAACAAGTAACTTGTCTTCCAGCATTTAAGGCCTGCCTAATTGCTTTCAAACTGACGAATCGTCTATATATAATAACGATTGAGAGGCATACTTTTACATAAACAAAGTCATTTTTTCTGTTGTTTTCTGACGACGCTAATCCAAAAGCCCGTATTTCCCTGCCAAAAGCGCACAAAAAAGGCCGAGCTAAAAGGCCCGGCCTGTGGTAGACGTGTGTCTTCGTGTTGGTTCTATGGCGATATGTCTATGTAGCCCG
>CAZLIO010000390.1:0-4424 GCA_964559025.1 uncultured Pirellulales bacterium
TAGGGTAATATTCGTATCCTCGGCAGCCGCTGTCTCTATAACGGCAGCCCCTTCACTGGGTTCACTAATCACCGTCCACTGCACAGTGTAGGGACTTATCGCACCATCGTCGGTGACGGTCGCTTCCAGGTTCCCGGTCCTGGAATCCCCTTCCAGCCAGGTCACCACATCAGCGCCGGCGTCCACTTTAGGAGGCATATTATCTGCAAAAAAACCAAAGATAGGACCAACGACCGGATAGGCAGCGGCGCTGTCAACATAGGTATCGACGGCCCAATAGTACCGTGTCTTTGGCTGAGTTTGCACGACAACGGAAGTCACGTTCTGCTTGCTAACAATCTGAATGGCCTCCGGGTTGGTAAACTGTTGCAGGGCTTGCAGGTCGTCGGTAAAGTAAACGTCAACAGATACCGGCTGACCGGGCACACACGGGTCGGGCAAAGTCCAGCTCAGCACCACCTCGCCGGGTGATACTGAACTACCGTCGACCGGATTCGGATTAAGCAGTGAGATAGCCGTCAACGTAGTTTTGCCTTCATTCGTGACGTTATAATCCAGGCGCAGCGCGCCTTTACCGTCATAGGCGGTAATCCAGCCGTCGTCGATGTAGGTTTGAATTGTTGTGGTATCATCGCCGGCAAGAATCAGTGTGCCTATGGTAATATCCATTGAGCCGGAGGCGGAGGTCATACGGAGATCGGATGCATTGATAGTGCCGCCGTGAAGGCTCACCGAGCCGGTGCCGGTCAGGCCGGGTATCACCAGGTTGTCACTTAGCTCGATGGTGCCGCCTGTCATATTAAGCGTGCCGGTGCCGCCCCAGCCGATCTGCAATCCCCCGGTGGAAAATAAGCCGCCGCTTATATTCAGAATGCCGTGGCCGGAGGAATTATCAACACCGACATAGGCCCCGCTTGCTGTAAGCGAACCGCCGCTGATATCCAGGTTTGTGGTGAAGCCGGAATTGCCGACCCTTAGTGTTTCACACTGGGCGGTAATGCCGTCCTGGATCTCGCAATGCGTGTCATCCGGATTGTCGATTGAAACCGGGTCAATGCTGGTCGGGACGGTTTCGGGACTCCAGTTGGCTGTTGTGCTCCAGAGATGGTCGGCCCCGCTGTCGTCCCAGTATATCATCGCCGAGGCACTGTCGAACAGAACCAGCGGCAGGACAAAAGAAATCAAACAGGTCATTTTCTTAAACATTGTATTTCTCCTTAAAAATCGTTGTTTAGTTTTCGTAACAAGGGAAATTAGAAATAACAATTTTTTAGACATGATACATCCTCCTACAAAAAAGATTACAATAACAACAATTATGCTTTTGCCACGCACCAAAACACCGTGGTCTTGTTTACTTATACCATATCAGCCACCTCCTCGTCAAGGCAAATTCTTTAAATCGGTCTCGGCGTCGAATAAACCATCGCCTAACTGACCGCAAAAAAACACATCCGGCAGTGCATACCTTTCCCAGGAATTATGGACAAGGTTTACATCTGACGGCGATGTTTCATCCCGCCGCACCGGAATTTGAAGGGAGTTTTGTGGAGGGGCACGACCTCGTAGTCTCGCGGCCAAAGCGGACAAGAGAAATACTTATACCAATTCGATTTATTGATTGCTGATTACCAGACCTTGTCATTCCTGCGAAGGCAGGAATCCAGGCCTTCCTATTTTGTATAAGGTATAATTTTTTTCGGCAATTTTTAAATATAATTGGTATTAGTCTTGCTGCCAAAGCAGATAAGAGGAATCCTTACGATATATAAAGCAGAGTTAAGCCGGAATAAGGCAGCCATGAAATAGAGCAGTTGGCGAAAGTGTTGCTATCTTTAGATTCTCACAAACGCCAATGAGGCTGCATCCGTTACTCGGTGCTGTAATTCCACTCGAGCCAGTGTTCTTCCAAAATGGCTAAGTCCAATTCATTGACTATGCAGTCCTCATTGATATCTCCAGGTATCAGCTCGAATCCCTCTTGATTCTTGGCGTGCTCGCAGGAATCTGCATACAATACGATTTGCATGGTGTCGGTAGCAGTAAACTCGCCGTCACTGGCTTCAAGCTGCAATGTATACGAGCCAGGCTCTATTACCGTAACCGTGGGATTTGCCGCAAGAGCATCACTGACCTGGGACTGATTTAATTCATTAGGCTCAGCGATCACCGTCCACAGAAGCTTGGCAGGCCCAGGTCCGCCGTCTTCGTCAGAAACGACCCCGTCAAGCTGGACTACCCTTAGACCGTTATCCAGCCAGGTGGCAATATCATCGCCGGCATCGACAACTGGTGCCGTGTTGGAAGTGTTGAATGTGAAAACAGGGCTCAGGTGAAACGGCTCAGTGGTGCTGATACTGGAATCATATAGGTCAAATGCCCAATAGTAAGTCGTTAGAGAGGCCAGCGCAACTGATACTGACTCAACCGCCTGGCCAATGACAACCTTGGGATTGGCCTCGACGTTGGGATCAGTGCCGAAGTACACATCACAGGTTACGACGCCTCCCGGAAGGTTGGGCTCGGGTAACGTCCATTGAAGCTGGTTAAGACTGGAACTTGTGGCCGAACCGTCCATCGGTTTCGGATTAAGCAAGTGTAGAGCTTCCAATGTGGTTTTGCCGGGATTTGTAACGTTATAATCCAACTGCAGCGTGCCGTAGTCACCATAGGCGGTAATCCAGCCGTTGTCGATGTATCCCTGGATGGCCGAGACAGCATCGCCGTTTATTATCAGCGTACCGGCTCTGACATCCATAGTGCCTGTACCAATGACCCCACTATTCAGTGGCCTCATCGTTAATACGGCGCAGATAATAGTACCGCCATTCAGTTGTATATGACCGATATTGATAGAGGCAGTACCTGTATTACTTGGAATCTCGATAGTACCGCCAACGTTAATCGTACCGCCGGTCATCATGAGAGTGCCTTCACCCCTTCGCCCAACCTTCATACCGTCCAAAATTTCTATAACTGTGCTGCTGTCACTGACATAACATATCCCATGAGAGTCATTATCGTAACCTATATTAAGATCGTCTCCAACCGTCAGTTTGGCACCATCCGTTACCCACAGTTTGGCAGTGCTGCCGTCGCCCGGCCCGTTACCAACGTAGAGTCTGTCGGCAAAGGCGCCATTTGGATCGACGGCAAAAATGGTCGAATCAAGAATCGGGTAGTCTCCACCTCCGCTTCCCGACTCTATTCTCGTGCGATTGCCGCTGTCCCCGATCATGGTGGGCAGACCATCGGGCCCCCAGTTCGCTGGACTGCTCCATAAGTGATCGCCTGGGTGACCATCGTCCCAGTCTCTATAGTCTTGGGCCAGGGCGTTACCGGCCCCAGACAGCACCATCACAAATAAAACCAGGTAAAACAATTTTCTAAACATTATATTCCTCCTTTAAAAAGGTTGACTGTTCGCGGATATTTTGTATAGTATTGGGCAACACACCCAGTTGCAAAATAGATATTCCTAATCCGGGATTTCCCATGTACATTTCACTGAAACACTCCTGCAAGCTTCAAGTCTCATAATACCGTAATTTCATCTCAATTTCAACAATATTCCGGCAGGTTCAACATGCCGTGCCGCAAAAAACACCAAAAAAAGTCTAACACGTACGTTAAAAAGTCGCCTCTTCTTACTCTTTTAACACACCGTGGCTACTGTCCTACATCCTTGAACCCGCTTTTCAGCAATGCCACACATCTTCCCGGCCTCGCAGGTATTGTCAAAAAACGCAACCGCAGGATTTGACCAAGGATTTCCCGAAGAAGCATCCTCGGCACAGATACTTCCGCCATCTGGAATACCACATACCGCTCCGGTAAGCTCAATTCGATAGCGACCCCGGTTAATCGACCTTGAACCACTCTTCAGTCAATGAATTATCCTGCAGCCAGTTTTCTTCCAGCAATGCCATATCGGCTTCATCGACCCGGCAGTCCCCGTTCAGGTCCCCTACCAGGGGCACATAGTCCGGCAGTGACTGGGCCGCTTGGCAGCTGTCACTATACACGTTGATTGTCACCGTGTCCGAACCGGAGTATTCACCATCGAAGGCCTCCAGCTGCAAAACATACTCACCCAGCTCTGTTAAGGTAATATTCGTATCCTCGGCAGTCGCTGTCTCTATAATCCCAGCCCCTTCACTGGGCTCACTAACCACCGTCCACAGCACAGTGTAGGGACTTATCGCGCCATCGTCGGTGACGGTCGCGTCCAGATTCCCGGTCCTGGTATCACCTTCCAGCCAGGTCACTATATCCGCGCCGGCGTCCGCTTCGGGAGGCATATTATCCGCAACAAAGCTAAAGATAGGACCAACGACCGGAAAGGCATCGGCTTCAACATAGGCATCGACGGCCCAATAGTACCGCGTCTTTGGTTGAGTTTGCACGACAAAGGAAGTCACGTT
>CAZLIO010000391.1:0-4416 GCA_964559025.1 uncultured Pirellulales bacterium
AAATGCACCATCGCCCTCGTTGATTTTGTATTCAATACTCTTGTGCTTGAGGGCTTCCTCGAGGGCGATTGTAGCCGTTTCCCAAATCTCGTCAGAGCCGATGTGCTTTTCGGGCTTGGTGGACAGCTCAATATGAAAATCTTCGAACCCGAAGGCCTGATATATTTCAAAGGTAAGCTCGATGACTCCGATTATCTCGGATTCTATCTGCTCGGGGGTGCAGAAAATATGGGCATCATCCTGAGTAAACTGCCTGACCCTAAAAAGCCCGTGCATAACACCGCTGGCCTCGTGTCGATGTACCAGGCCAAGCTCGGCGACGCGCATCGGAAATTCGCGATACGAGTGCTGGCGGGTCTTGTAAACCAGACATCCGCCGGGACAGTTCATCGGTTTTATCGCATAGCTTGTCTCATCGAAACTGGTAAAGTACATATTCTCTTTGTAATTGTCCCAGTGACCGCTCTTGTGCCAGAGCTGCTCATTAAGAATTATAGGTGTGAGGATTTCCCCATATCCGTACTTATCGTGAATGCCCCGCCAAAAGTCCACTATGGCATTCCAGATAATCATTCCCTTGGCGTGAATGAATGCAAAGCCGGGGCCGGCCTCGTTGAAACTAAATAAATCCAGCTGCCTGCCTAATACGCGGTGGTCACGTTTTTTCGCCTCTTCCAATCTATGCAGGTGGTCGTCAAGCTCTTTTTTTGTCGGCCAGGCGGTGCCATAGACCCGCTGGAGCATTTTTTGTGTCGGGTCGCCGTGCCAATAGGCGCCGGCCACCGACATAATCTTAAAGCTTCCGACTTTAGCTGTGCCGGGCACGTGCGGACCCCGGCACAAATCCTCGAAGCCATCTGCGTGCGAGTAAAAACTAATAACATCACTATCCGCGTGTCTTATATTGTCGGTCTTGTATTTGTCAGATGCTAATTTCGCTAAGGCCTCGGCCCTGGTCATTTCTTTGCGGACAAACGGCTCATCGGCTTTGATGATTTCAGCCATCTTCTCCTCGATACGCTCGAAATCGGTCGGCCGAATCGGCTCATCGAGGTCGATATCATAGTAAAATCCGTCCTCAACGGTTGGGCCATAGACCAGTTTTGTATCCGGCCAAATACTGCATATAGCTTCAGCCATTACGTGGGCGCAGCTATGACGCATCACATCAAGGCCTTCGTCATCTTTGAGGGTGATGATTTGCACGTCCGCTTCGCCATTAATCGGAGTGGATAAATCTACTATTTGGCCATTGACTTTCGCTGCTACAGCGGATTTAGCAAGTCCCGGTCCTATCTGCTCGGCTAATTGCTGTGCCGTCGTGCCGTCGGTAACTTCCAATGTGCTGCCATCGGGCAATGTAACTTTTGCCATATATCTATCCGATATTACAAATCCTTTTTGTGTATGCCTATGAAAATACCAGAGTGTCTAAAATTTTCAAGTCAGCCTCTTTTAACCCAATGAACAGGCCCTGTCAATATTATTTATCGTCCGATTTATTTCTTGTCATACAGGGCTTTTATCTATATAATAAGGGTGTTCGTGGAAAAAAGTACAAACTGACAGCGAGGAAGGTAGAATGGATGTTAATCTGATTCTATTCAAAAAAGACGGCTCGCAAAAAGCTTTTTCTTTGCCGAGCGATAATACGATAATTGGCCGACGTCACGACTGCGATTTGTGTATCCCCCTTACGGTCGTTTCCAAAAGGCACTGCCAGCTTAACCTGAACAAAGAGGCCGTGAAAATTCGAGACCTTGACTCGCGCAACGGCACGTTTCTTAACGGTAAACGTATAGACGAGACAACGGTCAAGGCGGGTGATTATATTAGAATCGGCCCACTTACGTTCCTTCTGCAGATTGACGGCAAGCCTGAAAAAATTATACCACCCAGGGCCAAACCAAAACCCCCAGCGAAAGTACCTCCACCAAAGGTCCTGGCAGAGGAGCTGTCCGGCAGCTTCCCTGAATTGGAGCTGGATAAGTCTGATTCTTTCTTAGCTGAGCTTGAAGATCTTTGAACACCCACGATGAGGATTTACAGGATTATTTGAGAAAATCAAAAAAAACGATTCCCCCAAACAATATACGCCTGATTTCTATTTTGCATAATCCATCACAACTAAAATAAGTAGATTCTATAATGAAACCGAAAATGTTAATAGTCAGCGTGTTAATTGCTTCAAGCGGCCTTATTACTTGCAGCTTCACCTTACAAAAGGCAAGCGCCGTTAGCTGGACACGCCTATCAACAGTAAATGGAGACCTTCCAATTCCGAATGCCGGCACACAGCAGACCTCCAGCATTGTATGCGACATTGATAAGGACGGGATTAATGACTTTGCCGTCACCGAGCGCACTAAAGCACCTTCGGTCGTCTGGTATCGTCGAGGTTCAGATGGATGGACAAAATATGTCATAGATGACCAGGCTTTGCATATCGAAGCAGGAGCAGACACTTATGATATCGATGCAGACGGAGACCTTGACATAGTCTTTGGGGGAGACTCACAAAGTAATCAAGTCTGGTGGTGGGAAAATCCATATCCTAAGTTCTATCCCAAGACCCCCTGGAAGCGGCGAGAAATCAAAAACTTCGGCGCCAATAAACACCACGACCAGATATTCGGCGACTTCGACGGTGACGGGCAAACCGAACTTGTATTCTGGAACCAGGGTGGCTGCAAACTGTATATCGCCGAAATTCCAGAAAATCCCAAGAAAGCTAAGGCCTGGCAATGCACAGAGATTTACTCCTGGAGCAAAGACAGCCAGATGGAACAGCGGGGAACATACCCAGGCTTTAAGGCAATCAATGAACATGAAGGACTGGCCAAAGCGGATATCGACGGCGACGGCAAGCTTGATATCGTCGGCGGAGGACGCTGGTTCAAACATAACAGCCAAACAAACTATACACCAAACATTATCGACGCCGGCTACGAATTTACCAGGGCAGCGGCCGGGCAGTTGATTAAGGGCGGTCGGCCGGAAGTCATCTTGGTCGTAGGAGACGGCTGGGCTCCCATGATGATGTACGAATGGGAGAAAGGCACCTGGGTCAGTAAAAAATTGCTCGAAGAAATCGACTGCGGCCACTCTTTAGCGCTCGTCGATTTTAACGGCGACGGCAATCTTGACATCTGGGTAGCAGAAATGCGCTTAAGCGGCAAGAATCCGGATGCTAAAAACTTGATTCTACTGGGCGACGGCAAAGGAAACTTTGAAATCACTCAGGTCTCAAGCGGAATCGCTCTGCACGAATCCAAAATTGCCGACCTCGATGGCGACGGTGACTACGACATCTTGGGCAAACCCTACGGCTGGGAAACACCCCGGCTGGATATCTGGCTCAACCAAAGCAAATAGCTATTTTTCAATGTCACGAACTATAGGGACACGCTCCCGTCGAGCAGGTATCAGCTGGGCAGGGGCCGCTCGGACAGGATTAACAGGTTTGGCTCGCCGACTTGCTTTGGCCAACGGCAAAACCACTCAATAGCTTCTGTAAGTCGGAGCTGTTGCACTTCTCGCAGGTATGTTTTCGAGGAGTCCTCGTCTCCTCTAAAAACTCCATCGTATGACCACATTTGTTGCACTTGTATTCAAATATCGGCATCTTATAATCTCGTGTCAAAAGGCGCTATCAATTCACTCCTAAAGGGCACCTGCTTTTCAGGAACCGAATATTAATTTGATAAGTCTTTCGTGTTGTGAGAAATCCGGAACGATGATATGCGCACCGGCTTTGATTAAACGGGTACGCTTCTCTATGCTTAAGCCGTGACGGCGAATCTCATCGCTCGCGAGACCGACGGCGATGCCATCGCGTTTTCGGCATTCGCGTATTTCAACGGGACCATCGCCAAAGACAGCCAGCTCTGGGCCTTGTAAATTGTTCTCGGCCATTATTCTTTCAATAACCATCTTCTTTGAATACCTGGCAACATCGCCCACAGCACCGTAAATACCGCCGTCAAAAAGCTCGGCGTAGCCAAGTGCTTCGGACTCGGCGATAACATCCTGGCGGTCTGTTCCGCTGGCTAAATAAAGTTTTATGCCCTTTTCTCGAAGGGCCTTTACAAATTCCAAAGCACCTTTCATTGTGTAATCGTTAATGTCGAGCTCGCCGCGTCTGAACTTTTCGATTCGCTTGTTAACAAGCTCCATCAAGGCATCATTGTAGATTTCCTTGTAGCCGAATTTGTCGAGTATTTTATCAGCCCTAACGATGCCAAACTCTTTGACCATTTCAACAAGGCCTTCCATCTGCACAATCGTCTGAATACCGGTGGACTTATCGATATAGTCGGTGACACGGTTACGCACCTTGTGGTAAAGGGTCTCATCTGCGGTCTCGTATTTGTCGCTGAGAACGGCCTTGACCATCACGGGAACCATTATATCCTC
>CAZLIO010000392.1:0-4405 GCA_964559025.1 uncultured Pirellulales bacterium
TTCAACTATAAACTTCAGTCCGTCAAGAGCTTCTTTAGTCAGCCAGGCATTATTCTGTGATAATGGAATGAGGATTGACCTTTAATTACAAAAGTTTTACAATAGAAGTGTTAATATGAACCTTAGAGCCTATCCGAATAACTATTCGCTCTCGCCTGTCATTCTGAACGGAGCGTAGCGAAGTGAATCCCGATGTATCGGGACTCTTCGTTAGCCAGATTCTTCGGCTTCGCCTCAGAATGACTAAGGATGAAGGGTTATTCGGATAGTCTCTTAGTAAAATTCAGACCAGGCACGTTTTGAAAATGAAAAAGAATCTCGAACAAATTGCCAAAGAATATGGCCGATTCAGCCCGCCGGGCATCAGGTTCGTTTATGAAGGACTCAGCTACGCGGCAAAAAAGATTACTGTCGAACCCAAACACGTTACCGGCCAGGCCCTCTGCGAGGGACTAAGGAAATTAGCTTTCGAAAAGTGGGGCAGAATGGCAATGGTAGTTTTGAATAGCTGGGGCATTAAAACAACACGTGATTTCGGCGAAATCGTTTATCTTATGATAAAACACGAATGGATGAGCGCCCAACCAGCAGATTCAATCGATGATTTCAACGATGTCTATGATTTCAAGACCGTTTTTAAAGACCAGTTCGAATTCTAAACTCAAACACAAAATCGCCTAAAACTTAAAGACTCATTTTGGGATGGCGCCGAATAACTACCAGTAACCACCACGCATTTATCGTGTAACAGACCACTATTCTAATTCGAGTATGAACGCCTGGTCGCACCTGATTGATAAATGCTCCGGCTCGTATTCGACAAATCCGTAGCTTTTATACAAACTAATCGCTTCTTTCAGGACCGAAGCGGTTTCCAAAGTCATTTTCTTAAATCCGATTTGCCTTGCTTTTGACAAGGCATCTTCCAGCAATAATTTGCCTAATCCTTTGCCTCTATACGAGCTTCGTAGATACATCTTACGAAGCTCGCACGTTTGCCTATCGACCGGATAAAGCCCGTAAGCTCCAATTGTTGAGCCGTCCTTTTCTTCAAGCACATAAAAAGTCCCGCCTCGTTCAAAATACGATTGCTCAATATCTTTGATGTCGGCATCCGTGGCCGCCGGGTCGGGCTTGAGGTTATATTCTTTTAGAACGCTATAGACTAACTCTGTTACTTTCTCACAATCTTTATTGTTTGCCAGCCTCAATCTCGGCCACCTTTTTTGTGTCATATTGCTTCTCTTTTCTGCGCAGAAATATTGCTATCTACATAGATCACCTGTGAATTGTACCTTACTTTTTAGTGAAAATCACAGATTATTCAGATATGGAAAGGCCTGATGTTTGTGATTGTGTGGAATTTTTATCTGCCGGAACTACGGTTAGTCCAGCGCACGAAACGCCCCTGTTTCTTCAATAATTACAGTATAGCCTTCGACAGTTGAGGGAATCTTGTCTCGTATCTGCTTTTGTTTTGAGGATGTAAAAATCTTTATACAAGGCTTACCTTCGTAAAGCCCGATTGCAGTGCCCTCGACTCCGGGAATGGCCATCCAGGCATCCGTGTGTTCTTCCTGCACCTGCTCGATAGTTTGCTCCGTCATATACTGTCCTTTCTCATGGTCGCTTGGGCCGGTATAAGAACAGCCGGTAATACTACCGGCTACGGTTATCACACTAATATTCAGCAGAACAATTACAATCCGCCTGACCATTGATTAGGTCTCTTTTCTCTTAGCCCTTAGGGAAAGAAAACTAATATTGCATACCCTACGCGTGAACAATATGCCAGCGGTTCAGAGACTTTTTATGTATCACTATTTGCCGTCAATGGCCATATTGAAGGCGCCAAGCACATCGTCAATCGGGTTGGCAATTGTAATAAAGTCACTTCCAGCAAATAACAAGCCTACCGGTTTACGATCGTCTGCCTTGTTTCTTCCCTTGCCGTCGACTACTATGAGCGAACCCGAATCGCCGCCCGCGCTAAAGCCGCCTGGTGTTATGATAATCTGATTGACAAATCGTGCAACGCCTGAGTCATAACCAACATCAACAGTGGCGCTAATTGCGTAGACTCTTCCTTTGGTCAATCCGGTTGTTCGACCATATTTCTTTACGGGTTGGTTTATGTAAGCTATGGCGGTTTCTGATTTTGGCATACCATAACCATCGGACGGTGTGGCATTGCCAAGAGTACCCTCTGAACAAAGAGCAATGGCAGCATCAACAGTATTATTATTACCATTAAAGTCAATATTGACGAAAGCTTCCAGCGTGCCAATAGTATCAGCGGAAGCTGCACCTCCGTCATACGCGCCTGGCTGCAAGACATTATCGCCGATATTTGACAAGTTTTCATCTGCATACACGTGGTTATTACTCAGGGCATAAACATTAGTACCATTTGTAACCCTGCACCCAATTGTCCCGGCGGTGATATTTGGATGGCCTGTCGAGACACCTATCGGGACGGGTCGGTCGAATCGAGCGGTTGGGTCTATTGGTTCCTCAGGTTCCTTTGGGGGTCTGCCGGGTTTATTAGTGGGAGGTTTTAACGCATAGATTTTTCCGGTGACTACAGGGTGAACCGGGACGCCCTCAAGCTCTTGCGGAATACCACCAACTCCGGGTCTTTCAAGCAAAACGAGGACTGATAAACGGGCATTGGGATTGGACCCGATGGCTGTGCCCTCGACACCATCCATTGCCATAAGGCGCTCGGTATTTCTTTCCTGGACTTCTCTGACGTGTTCAAAAGCATTCTCGCTATTCCCTTGGGCTAATAAAACATTCGAGAGAGCGAGAAGTCCCAAAATGGCTACAACTACTAATAGTACCTTACAAAAAATTCGTCTCGTCATAATGTTGCTCCTTACTATTTTGAGATTTTCAATTTAATTACGAAAGGGTATAATATTACAAATTCGAAATTTGGACCTGATTATATTATCGGAATTTTGGTCTAATTTGATAAGTCATTGCGTATTTGTTATTCACGCTGTATCCTCCCCAATGAACAGACTACACATCCTCCGCTTCCTCTTCGGAATTCTTTATAGTTTACCAGATTAAGGCCAAAAAGTCAATGGATTTATCCCGAATATTGCAGAATATTTTTGAAAGTATGTTTGGCTAAGTTTATTAGCAATAAGGCCTTAGGGCAGCAATCAGGACAAAAGTTTCAAAATGATGTTCTTGTAAAGCTCAATTGCTTTTTCAATGTCACTGATTTCAATATATTCATCAGGCTTGTGACAAAGCTCTGGTTTGCCCGGTCCAAAAATCACCACCGGTGCGCCTAACGAAGCAAAATGGGGACCGTCCGTTGTAAAGCCTACAGCCTTGGTTTCACTGGTTCCAACAGCCGAGCAAAAGTCCTTAACAAAATCACAGCCACAATCAGTCTCTAAAGGCTGCACCTGGCGCACCACGCTGACCTCCGCATCAAATCGAGGATTTTCGGATTTCAACTTCGCGAAGATTTTTTCTATATCAGTAATAATATCCTGATGATTTTGCTCCGGCAAAGTGCGAATATCTATCCCGATGCTGCATTTGTCCGGCACAACATTAAGTGCCTTACCGCCCGTAATCGTATTGACGCTCATAGAACACTTACCCAACAGCTTGTGTGGCTCCACGGGGATTTTGTAATTCTCCAGCTCATCCAGAACAGACCGCATTGAAGTTATCGCGTTTACTCCCAATTGCGGCGTCGAGCCGTGAGCGGCCTTGCCTTTGGTTGAAACTTCGAGCCACAGCATACCGCGATGCGCCGTAACAATCGCAAAGTCCGTCGGCTCAGGAATAACCACGCCGACAAATTCAGGCAGCCGGCTGCTCTCGCTAATAAATCTTATCGCACCACAGCTATCGGTCTCTTCACCTCCAACGGCTGCAAATACAATATCGCCCTGTAACTTTATGCCGGCATCGACAATCTGTCTGACAGCGGTAACGGCCGCAGCGATGCCGCCCTTCATATCCGCCGAGCCCCTACCGTAAATTTTGCCATCGCTTTGGGCCGCCCCAAAAGGGGGCTTTTCCCACTTCGCTTCGCCCGGCCCGACAACATCGAGATGACAGGCAAATAGCAATGCGTCCTTGTGCCCGCCGGACTTTACCTGTGCGATAATATTCGCTCTGGTTTGGTCCCAGGTATCTATTCGGGAATCTATCCCTGAGCGGCTAAGCTCGGCTGAGATTACTTTCGCCGCGGCTAATTCGCCCTTCTGCGGTGTGCTTTCAGCCTGAATGAGTTTTTTCAGCAGCTCTTTCATAGCAGGACTTCGTTTAGCCCCCAGGCCTGCCCTGGGGGGTTATAATATTTAGCCCCCGGTTTTAGGGGCTGTTGATTTAATTGGCACGGCAATTGCTTTGTAAACTTCTGTACTATTAT
>CAZLIO010000393.1:0-4389 GCA_964559025.1 uncultured Pirellulales bacterium
GAATCTACAAAATGCTATCGCTGCATAAGTGCCAGAAAGTAATTTCACACCCATTGACAGGTTCTTCTGCCTATGCGGTGTCTATTTTACGGGCGGAACTCCGAGGTCTTTACAAATCTTGCTTGCCAGAACATCTACAATTTCATTGTGCCTCGGCACGGCCGATCTCTTGTTTAACGATGGATTATACTACCAGGAATGTTTTGCCCCCTCTCTGATAAATTCACAGCCTTGAGAGCGAAGATGCCGGAGTAGTCCCTTCCTTTTCATATCGCTATTTGCTCTTCACGAAAATCCACCCCCACAGCGGATATAGCATCCCGCCGATTAAATTCCAGGGCCTCTTTCAGAGTCGCCTTAAGAGTTTCCAGTAACTTCCCGTGTGTTCGTTCCTGGCAGTTTACTCCGGGCACTTCTTCAATCCAACCGATCCACCAGCCATTGTCTTGCTTGGTCACAGCCGTATATACTCTGTTCATAATAGCACCATAGCCTTCCATCTATTTCCAAAATGGTTCTAAATAGAGCTCGATTGCTTCGCGAATATTCTTTAGAGCCTCCTCTCGTGTTTCTCCTTCGCTGAGGCAGCCGGGAAGGGAAGGAACAATAGCAGTATATCCACCCTCTTCACTTGGTTCCAAGATAACCCTAAGGTTCATATTACGATACCTCTTATCAAAATTGCAGAACATCCACTATATATAGCATTTTACCGAATTCAGCCGCTTGGGCTAAATCACCCTCTGCCTCAGGTAGAATGATAACAGGATTCATTTGGTCGAAGCCTTGATGCGTTTTTTCACGATATCCCAGGGGTCACCAGTTGCAGAGTCAGAATGGTAAGCCTGCAATCTGCGGTCTAACTCTTTGCGTTGCGAATCGGAAATTGAGACCGCATCAGGAACATTGGCAATACTATCCCAAATGTCTTCAACGAGAAGTATCCGCTCTGGAATACCGTACTGTAATACTTCAGCTATTATCGATTTTTTCATAATAATATATTTTAACTAATCTCATCGGATATTGCAAGATAGGATTTTAAGAACATAACCCCTGCGCCGGGATATAGGTGAAGAATCTCAATAGTCAATCCTATGAGCAGCCCATTGAGTTTCCGCAGTTGAAGCATTTGTAGCAGGAGCCGTTGCGGACGGTGATTGAGCCGCACACATCGCAGGCGGGGGCATCGTCGGGGAAATGTGCAAACTGGGCGTTAAACTGCTCTAAAAGCCTCGCTTCAGCTTGTAATGACCCGGATGTCTCAGCAATTGCAGAGCCGATCAGAACACCGATTCGATTGGCAGTGTCGGTGGATATGTTTTTTTGAGTTAAAGAGGGCTGCTTAGCCCCTATTGAGCCCCCGCTTGTTGCCGGCGGGGGTGTTTTTTCGTGAGCGAGGGCTTCCGCCTTGACTTTTGTTCCGGCTTTCGCCTCGGCGATTTTTTTTGCGAGGTCCTTTGTCTTCTCAACCACTTCCCTGGCGGTCGTTGTATTTTTATTATCCGCCGAGCCGGGCACTGCCGCCCTATTGGGGGTGTTTTTGTCGGCGTAGCCGGGTATAAACTGACAGCCGAGCCAGCAGAAAATATAATCAATCAGGCTTTTAGCAAATGGAATGTCCCTGTTCGAGGTCATGCCTGACGGCTCAAATCGTGCGTGGCGGAATTTGTCCACGAGCGTGAATAGAGGCACGCCGTATTGCAATGCCAACGAAGTACAGGTGCCTATGACATCCATAAGGCCCCCGACGGTGCTGCCCTCCTTGGCCATAGTGATGAACAGCTCACCAGGCTGACCGTCCTCATACAGCCCCACCGTCAGGTAGCCTTCATGTGCTGTGACGGAGAATTTGTGGGTTATACTTTGTCTGGTATCCGGCAGGCGACGTCTGAACGGCCTGGCCGGCGGGGAGGCCTCAGCGGCGGCTTTTGCCTTGGCATCCTTGTGCTTTTTGGTAGAGACCGGCTGAAGCTTCTTCGAGCCATCGCGATAGATTGCGACGGCCTTTAACCCGAGCTTCCATCCTTCGATATAAGCAAGAGCAATATCTTCGGTTGTGCTTTCCCTGGGCATATTGATTGTTTTGCTTATGGCTCCGGATATGAGGGGCTGGACGGCGGCCATCATTTTCAGATGCGCCATATAATTGATACAGCGTTTACCATTACGCGGTTTAAAAGCACAATCAAAGACCGGCAAATGGCCGGGATTAAGAGCTTTGGCCCCCTCGATAGTCTCATTTTCATCTATGTGGTCGCAGATGGACTTGACCTCATCGGCACTGTAGCCGAGCCGTTCAAGAGCCATCGGCACGGTCTTGTTGACAAGCTTGAGCATGCCGCCGCCGGCCAATAATTTGTACTTAACGAGCGCTATATCCGGCTCAATGCCGGTGGTATCACAATCCATCATAAAACCGATAGTCCCCGTCGGTGCAAGAACGGTAGCCTGAGCATTACGGAAGCCGAGCCTGGAGCCGTCGTCAAAGGCCTGGTCCCAGGCGTCCTTTGCAGCGTTTCGCAAATAGTCCGGGCAATGGGACTCCGGAATATCATAGGCGTGCCGGCGATGCATATTTATCACCTTCAGCATCTCATCGCGGTTTTTGCTGAATTGCTCAAAAGGCCCCTTTATCTCAGCCATTTCGGCACTGGCTGCATAAGCTGTGCCGGTCATTACCGCACTGATTGCGGCGGCGATAGCCCTGGCCTGGTCGGAATCATAGGGAAAGGCCAGACTCATCATAAGAGAACCGAGATTGGCAAAACCGAGACCGAGCGGGCGGAACAAATGACTGTTTACCGCAATTGCCTTGTCGGGATAGCTTCCGTTATCGACGAAAATCTCCTGAGCAATGATGAACAGGCGAATCGCCCTTTTGAAGCTCTCAATGTCGAACGAGCCGTCCTCTTTACGGAACTTCATAAGATTCAGTGAAGCCAGATTACAGGCCGAATCATCAACAAACATATATTCACTGCACGGATTCGAGGCGTTAATGGGCCCGGAGTTCGGGCAGGTGTGCCAGCGGTTGATTGTACTGTGGTATTGCAGGCCCGGGTCGCCGCAAATTCTTGTACCCTCGGCAATCAGCTCCATCAGCTCACGTGCCGAATGCTCCCCTATTTTCTCGCCTGTTGTTACGGTATAGGTAGCCCAGGTGTCATCTTTTTCGACGGCCTGCATGAACTCATCCGTTATGCGTACAGAAAGATTGGAATTCTGAAACATTACGCTGTTGTATGCTTCGTTGTTGTGGTCCCCGTCGTATCCGGCCTCAATAAGCGCCCAGGCCTTTTTCTCTTCCTCGGTCTTGGCGGTAATGAATTCCTTAATATCGGGATGGTCAACCTTTAGTGACTGCATTTTTGCCGCCCTGCGGGTTTTTCCACCGGATTTAATTACAGCCGCTATCTGGTCATAGACCCTCATAAAACTCAAAGGCCCTGACGGTTTTCCTCCGCCGGACAGTTTTTCTTTACTGCTCCGCAGCGTTGAAAGGTCGGTTCCTGTTCCCGAGCCGTGCTTGAACAGCATTGCTTCGCTTGTCGCTAAGCGCATTATATCCTGCATCGAGTCCTTGACCGACTGGATAAAACAGGCTGATGCCTGGGGATATTCGTAACTATTTTCACAGGCAACGGCTTGTCTTTGCTGCGGTTCCCAATGGAAATTGTGTTTGCCGCCGGCCACGCCATAGACGTCCAAGAGGCCCACATTGAACCACACGGGGGAATTAAATGCTCCGTATTGATTGACGCAGAGCCAGGTCAGCTCGTTGTAGAAAACCTCGGCATCTTCGTCAGAAGCGAAATATCCGTCTTTTCTGCCCCTGTCGGCGATCGCTTTGCAAACGCGATGTACAAGCTGTTTTACTGAATTTTCCCGCTGGCCGGTCTCAATATCACCGAAAAAGTATTTGCTGGCCACAACCTTTGTTGCCAATTGACTCCAGGATTTTGGGACTTCGATATTGTCCTGTTCAAAGATTGCCCGTCCGCGATCGTCGGTAATTTTTGCCGAACGGCTTTGCCATTCGAGCTGCTCAAAAGGATGTACGCCCGGCGTCGAAAAGAAATGCTCTATCTTCAAAGCCCTTGATTCGGCTGGGGTTACAGCCGCTTCCGGCTGCGACGGCTTGGTTGTAAAAGGATTCTCGGGGTCGAATTTATACGACATTTAACGCCTCCCTGCGAAAAAAAAGACCACAACATATAGAAAAATGACCGGGAATTATGCCAGATATAGTGGTAAAACCCGTAAGAAACAGTATCGGCAAATTAATGCTAATTTGATAAGGTGTAAAGGCCAAAGTTTGAATTTTTTGGATAAATTTTTTGTTCTTGTTCTTAGTCCTTATAGTTACTGAATCTATGAAGAAAAAAA
>CAZLIO010000394.1:0-4382 GCA_964559025.1 uncultured Pirellulales bacterium
CGGATTATTCCAGGCAACAACCGTGCCGTCAGATTTCAGCGCCAGATTACAAGAAATACCCACATCAATTGCAATGAAATCGTTGCCATCCGGTGGACTGCTCTGCCCTGAATCGTCACGTCCCCAGGCGACGAGTGTCCCATCTGACCTGAGCGCCAGGCTGTATGTGTCTCCGGCAGCTATGGCCACATAGTCATTGCCATCCGGCGGACTTGCCTGGCCATAGTCATTCTGACCCCAACCTACAATACTTCCATCTGCTTTTATGGCTAAGCCAAAATGCTCGCCTGATGCAATGGCAATGAAGCGATTCCCGTCTGGTGGACTTGCCTGGCCGAACTCATTACCGCCCCATGCAACTATTGTTCCGTCCGCCTTAAGTGCCAGGCTGTGAGTTTCCCCGGCGGCTATCGCCACAAAATCGGTACCATCCGGCATATCAATTAAGTTAAAGTAGTTTTGTCCCCAGGCCACGATTCTGCCGTCAATAGTTAATGCCAGGCTATGGTCATCTCCGGCAGCTATAGCCACATAATCGTTGCCCTCTGGTATAGACTTACATTCGTATGAAAAACCCCAGCACGCAATCGTACCATCCGACCTCAGCGCCAAGCTGTGTGAGTTTCCAGCAGCAATAGCCACATAGTCATTGCCATCCGGTGGAAAGGCTTGGCTGAGGTTGTTCAGACCCCAGCCTGCGATTGAACCATCTGCCTTTAAGGCTAAATTGTGAAATCCACCGGTAGAGATAGCCACAATCTTTTGGCGATTCAAATCGGTATTGACAAGTTGGTCGCCCCAGCCAACGATGGAAAAAGCACTCGCGCCAGTCTCCATTAACAAAACCAATATACCAGCAATAAAGAATATTCCTGTAGTTTTTTTCCCACTCATACTTTCTCTCCTCTTATAAACTCTAAGATATGGAGATGTAAGATGCTCTTACTCTCATTATAACAGATTACACTTCATTTATGCAATCCTTTTCAAATTAGGGACAGTCACGAATGGCGGTCCCTAATTTTCTGATGCGCCTGCCGGCCGGGTCATACGTGTAGGTAATCGTGTCCAAATTTGTCGGGTACGGGGGCGGCTAATAACAACGCAAAGGCAGCCGGCCTCTGCAATGAAATGCTGGTAAAAGTAACGGTAACTGTTAGACTATGCGCATGGATAACTCATTATTGAGTTCTGCAAAATTGAGGTTAGGCATATATTATTTTAGAAAATATGTTTTTTGATTTTCTTAAGAAATTACTTAACTGCTTATTAAACAATAACTTACTGTTTGAAAAGAAAAAGTCAAAAAAGACGATTTTTTCTTTTCAAAGTATGCCTAACCTCAATTTTGCAGAAGCCTTTTACTCATTATTGAAAGGAGGCACTTTATGCCAAACGGGACAAGGCTCGAAGATATTCTGGATAGTAAAGACGACGGCATTTACGAGGTTACTACAAACGCGGCGGGGCCAAAAGGAAATCTTCCTTTAACCGATAGTCTTCTTGTCGATGCTCCAAGCGGTGATATCTTTGGAATGAGTCAGAATGCTGGCATGGGGTGGGAGCCGGCCAAGACGGCCCAGGAGCAGTTTCTGCTGATAAGTACCCAGGGCGGGATTCGTGCAGGTGACGGCACTGTCCTGGCTTTAGGGTATCACTCCGGGCACTGGGAGCTTGGCCTGCTGGCGCAGGCGGCGGCGGAAGAGCTGCGAAATCTCGGCTGTATTCCGTTTGCGGGCTTTTGCACGGACCCATGTGACGGCCGGACCCAGGGCACCGCAGGGATGATGGATAGTCTGGCTTACCGTAATGATGCCGCGATGATTTTTCGGCGGCTCATCCGCAGCTTACCGAGGCGAAAAGGAGTGCTTGGTATAGCGACTTGTGACAAGGGGCTGCCGGCAATGATGATGGCATTGGCCACTATGCGTGAGCTGCCGTCCGTGGTGGTGCCGGGGGGAGTGACTCTACCGCCTGCCGAAGGTGAGGACCTGGGCAAGATACAATCCATCGGAGCGCGTTTTGCCCATGGCGAGGTGACGCTGGAATACGCCAGGCAGATGACCTGCCGAACGTGTGCGAGTGCTGGCGGCGGCTGTCAGTTCCTTGGGACTGCGGCGACATCTCAGGTTGTCGCAGAGGCTTTGGGCATGAGCCTGCCGCATTCCGCGCTTGCGCCCTCCGGCCAGGCAATCTGGCTGGACATAGCGCGCCGTTCAGCCAAAGCGCTCGTGCGGATGCACAAAAGCGGCTTGACTATGAAAGATATTCTAACCGATGCATCGGTGCGTAATGCGATGGTTGTTTATGCGGCTTTTGGCGGTTCTACGAATCTGCTGTTACACATTCCTGCGATTGCATACGCAGCAGGATTGAAACGTCCGGGGCTCGAAGACTGGAAGAAGGTCACTCAAGGGGTGCCGCGTCTTGTTGACGTTCTGCCCAATGGGCCGGTAGGACATCCGACTGTACGCGTCTTTCTGGCCGGCGGTGTACCCGAAGTAATGCTGCAATTGCGGTCTCTGGACCTTTTAGACCTGGATTGCCGGACGGTGTCTTGTGAGCCTTTAGGCAAGCTGCTCGACTGGTGGGAAGGGTCGGAACGCCGAAAGCGGCTGCGGGAGGTGCTTTATCAAAAAGACGGTATCGAGCCGGGTGAAGTGATAATGAGTCCTGAAAGAGCTCGTGAACGCGGCCTGACTTGCACTATGACACTGCCGCAGGGTAACCTCGCCCCGGAAGGCTCGGTCATTAAGAGTACCGCTATCGACCCGTCGCTGCTGGATGCTAAAGGTTTGTATCACAAGGTTGGTCCTGCTCGTGTGTTCGTCTCAGAGCGCAGCGCCATACAGGCCATAAAAGGAAATGCTATTCAGCCCGGCGATGTCATTGTGCTTATTTGCGCAGGCCCAATGGGAAGCGGAATGGAGGAAATACTGGAAGTTACGGGTGCGCTGAAGCATCTTTCCTGGGGAAAGGATGTTGCGGTCATTACCGATGGGCGGTTCAGCGGCGTTAGTACCGGCGCTTGTATCGGACACACAGCGCCGGAAGCATTGGCGGGCGGGCCGATTGGAAAGGTACTGGACGGTGACCTCATTCAAATTATTATTGACTGTAATAATATGGAAGGAAGTGTTGATTTGATTGGAGACGCCGACTCCCCACCGGACAAGAGAAGTGTAGAGCTTGGCACAAAAATATTGGCTGAACGTTCGTTGCGGTCCGACCTGGCCCCTCATCCAGGTCTTCCGGATGACACGCGCTTGTGGGCCGCCATGCAGGAGATTGGCGGAGGCACGCGGGGCGGCTGCGTGTTTGACGTCGATGCAATCGTCGAAACATTAAAAGCCGGCAAGGAAACATTGTCGAAGTGACACAAGATTATTATACTGTGATGCGGATACGCCTGTAAGAAGTCCGTCGATGCGGCGCCGGATGACGCACGTATGTATCCATATCCGCCTGGGGCGGACTTCTGAGAGGCGTGTTCTTTTTTTGATAACTGAAGTTTTGCAAAAGTCTTGTTAATAAGGATAAAACTATGGGACAAAACAAGAGGAAGCTTTCGGGGGTTTTCGCTCCCGTGGTGACGCCGTTTCGTTCCGATGAACTTGCGCTCGATGACCTGAGGTTTAACTTACGAAAACTCAGTAAGACCGACCTTGCCGGTTATTTCGCGCTCGGCTCGAACGGAGAGTTCAGGAGCCTAAACGACAGGGAGCAGATTCAGGTCCTCGATGTTTTCGCGGGAGAAAAAGGCAACAAAGTCGTTATGGTCGGAACCGGCTGTGAATCCAGCAGGCAAACAATCGAAAAGTCAAAATTGGCGGCTGAGATGGGCTTTGACTATGTTAGTATTATCACGCCGAACTATTTTGCCAAACAAATCGACGGTGACACTCTACAGTGTTACTTCGAGCGAATAGCTGATTCGATAGATATTCCCGTATTACTCTATAACGTTCCGGGCTTTGCAGGCGGGGTAGAGATACCGCCACAGACTGTTCTGGAACTCTCACAGCATCCCAACATTGTGGGTATGAAAGATTCCTCTCCAACGGGGCCGGGCAAATTCCTCGCTCGTCTTGAACCAGCGGCAGATTTTCATGTTCTTGCCGGTTCTGCCAATTTTTTCTATCCGGCCCTTCATTTGGGAGCTGCCGGCGGCGTGCTGTCACTCGCTAATGTTCTTCCTGGTCCATGCTGTGACCTATATAGCTTATTTACACAAGGCGAATACGATGATGCCAAAGAGCTTTCCTTCAGACTTGCAAGGCTCAATCAGGCTATTTCAGGAGCCTGGGGCGTCGCGGGTGTTAAGGCTGCTATGGACATAATCGGATTCAAAGGAGGTCAGCCGCGGCATCCGCTTCAAGGTC
>CAZLIO010000395.1:0-4370 GCA_964559025.1 uncultured Pirellulales bacterium
AGAAAATCAAAAAAACAGATTTTCTTAAATAATATATGCCTAACCTCAATTTTGTAGGAGCCTTAGATATATTATTGTGAATTTTGCTTAAACCACGCGCCAAAGCAGCCTGCAGGTATTTCGGGCCTGATGACAGTCCGGTAGCCCCTCACGACGACTTTTCACCTGCGCGTTGTTGCCACCATCCTTCCAGAAGAAGAGGAAAATTATGGTGAATCTCCCTATCGTCAAAACTGCAAAACCTACGGAATCCACCTTCAACCAGATTTCACATATTGGTTAATATGTAATGTATCAGATTTGCGGCATGCGCGTCAAGGAAAATCCTGTTAAAGCCGGGATTTGCCATTTGACTTCATAATCGGGGCTCACGCACGCCACACTGTCAATAATACCATAATAGAGGGCTATATTTCAATATTTCTGGCCGTCAACAGTGCAGAAAAGCCCCTAACTACGCAAATTTGCTGAAAACCCAACATTTTGGCACTTTTTCTACACACCTCGATCAGTGATTTCTCATCATCTGCCAGGATTTTCGCTCTGTTGCGGTCATGATGACCCCGCAAATCTTGGGCTGGCTCTCAATCGCCCGATTCGTTCAAGGATTTCACGAAAAAGTGCTCTCGGCACAACTACTTCAGCCATCTGGAAGATGATGTACCGCGAATGCCTGACCACCTTGGCTCCAGGTGACATCTTGGTCGAGTAACTGTAATGCTGTCGACCGAGTTGAGCAATGAATCGTACATGTAGCCTGCTTGCCCGCTGATTTCAAAAGTCAGATTCATTTTCTCCCCGGGTCGGCGTTGCTGTTGAAGAAAGCTTTTCATTTGTCCAACATCTGTTTTGAAAGTCGTGTATGGGGCTTAAAAAGTAAAAGATTTGAGACGATATATATCTAACATTTTGGTCTGGACAAGTGGGAGTTCAGGCCAATGGTAAGATTGTAAGCAAGCCAATTCTTGGTGGACTGCATCACGTCTATAGCCGGGTTGCTTAGGCTGAAAATCTGAAACAGAATTTTGAGCTGATTGCAAAGCGAGGAAGATAATGTATGCGCCGATTACGACATGTTTGTCAAAGCTCTGACTTTACCGGGAATCACTCTTCCTGAAACTGTCAATATTCAGTCTTCAATGAACAAGTTTGAATTTGACTCTCTCGAATCAATGGAGTTTCGCTGCCATTTCAATTTTTGCGTAGGACAGCGGTTCTTTCGGCATCCGACCATACACGGAGGAAGTTGTCGGAACAAATTTTCTTTATATCCTCTTCAGTGTAACCATTCTTCATAAGTTCAAAGATTAGGTTCGGATAGCAAGAAAAGTTTTTTAAGCCATTGGGTAGCTTGCCTCCAACACCATCAAAATCGGAACCCAAACCGACGTGGTCATAACAGACGTATCAGGCCGGGTCTCAACAAAACCTTCTATCATATCAATTATTTTGTCGGCAAAAGCCTTGGCTACACTTTTTTTTCGTATTCGGGAGGAGCATAAACAGCCATAAATACTACATTAAGACTTCTTAATCACTATATCACTTTTCCGATAGCGCGCTATGCATCGCTTCTACAGATGATAGGTAGATTCCATTGGAATAGTTGGCCAACATTCGCATTGCTGCTTCTTTATCTTTTTTGTATAGCCGGCAAGCAGCCTCTTCAAGCGGCTTCTGCAGAGTAGAAGCATTCTTCTCGATTTCCTCAGCGAGAGTTTTTACCCGGCTAATTGTATTAGCAGAAGAACCATAAATCCTGTTATAAAAATTTGAGAACATCCAAAAGGCCTGGAGTGGGTCGGTGCGGAAAGGTGAGCCGGCCTTTTCATCAAAGAAGATTTTCGATGGTCTTTGTGACTCCAGGCAAAATCCTGCGGGGAATTCAGAAATACCAAAATGAAAAGGAATATAAAATGAAGTCCGAGGTGAAGCAAGGCAGGTCCAGTAAACAATGCCGATATCCAGAGGGACCCCGCCTTGCGGGAATCCAGGCATATTCCTTCGCAACTGAGCAACGAAGCTGGTCTGGGTGGCACCACTGCAAATAGGACATCCACTTTCCTGCGGACTTTTTATTGGCGATAAGGATTGAATTTCTGTCCCCTTATAGTCGTGGCGTAGAATCTTCATAATCTGGGCTATGCCTACCTTGCGTCGCGGTACGACCGAAAAGGGCAGCTCCGGCCCGGGCGGAATTGGTTCGGCAGCAACATATTTAAGGCCGCTCCACTGTCGGCCGAAGTTGGAAAAACTTGAGGCGGAGTCGGGATTTGAATAAACATCAGCAAAGTCGAACGGCCTGTTTCCTTTGGGATTGTACCAGCCCCTCGAAACGGCATATTTGATGATATCTTTCGAGGCCAGGAAGTTTTTCTTATCCGAAAGGTCAACCTGGTGTACCGTATAAGTGTTGGCTATCATTGCCACTTGGTCATCGCCGACCCGTTGAGCCAGCCAGTGCTTGCCGTTGACGACGCAGAAGAGCCATCCTTCGTCAGGGTCACAGATGATGTATGTTCGGCCGGAGTCGATGTAGCCGAAGCGTTCCACCAGACTTCCAGCCAATAGGACACCTTCGCGTGCGGTCTTAGCTCGCTCAGCGACTAAGCGCCGCAGCATATAGCCTATCCCGCCATCAGTGATTTGGGGCTTATCCTCTCGTGAAGGGCAGTTGTCCGATGTGACACTGACGCCCCATTCATTGATGTAGCTGTCGGAAAAAAGCATGCCCGGCATTTCCGACCATATATAAGCCCAGGTTTGCTCTGCCTGAGCTAATCGGCCGCCGTTGAGGAGCTTCACTTTTTCTTTAGGGAAATGTTTTTTGCGTGGGATTTTGTGATGATTTACAATTTGAGGAGGAAAGTCATCTTCATTGTGGGCTATAATCACATATCCATCCACCGACGCCTCCTTGCCTGCTACAATCGAAAAACATCCCTCACATCGTGCTGAGAGTATTGCCAAGCAGAACACAAACACAGCAGCAACCGGCAAGATTCTGCCGAATATTTTCTTTACAATCATTTTCATTTCCTCTTCAAATAAGTTTACTATTTTAATAAATTATGGCTTTTACAATTCACTTTCGCTTGAAGCCACAACCACGGCGCAGGAGGCATCGCCCGTAACGTTTACCACGGTCCGGCACATATCCAGTATGCGTTCCACACCCATAATGAGGGCTATGCCTTCCAAAGGCACGCCAATACTTTTTAGTACGATTGCCAAAGTAATTACTCCTGCCATTGGTGCCCCGGCGGTACCAATGGAAGCCAGGACAGCAGTAAAAACTATGGTCAATTGCTGTGGTACGGTCAGACCCATACCATAAAACTGGGCAATAAAAACAGCGGACACTCCCTGGTAAAGAGCGGTGCCATCCATATTTATGGTAGCTCCCAACGGCAGTACAAAGCTGGCAATTTGCCCGGGGACACCTAAATTTTCTTCAGTACATTCCATAGTTACAGGTAGAGTGGCTGAGCTCGATGCAGAGCTAAAGGCAATCAGCTGGGCGGGGCGAATGCCTTTGAAAAAAGTTCTAATTTTGTGCTTGCTGAAAATCTTTATTGCCGAAGAGTAAACAATCGTGACATGAAGAATCAGCCCAACAATCACTATTAAGGAGTACTTAAGAAGAACAAGTAAAATGCCTAATCCAAAATCGGCAACAACTGCTGAAATCAGGGCAAATACGCCGTAAGGAGCGAGCTTCATAATAATATGGACCATTTGAATTATCAGCTCATTAATACCCTCGAAGAAATTTATTACGGGCCGGCTTCGTTCGGATGGAATTAAACCAAGGCAAATCCCGGCCATTAAGGCAAGGAAGATAATCTGCAGCATCTTGCCTTCCACAAATGCTTTAACGGGATTTGTTGGGATAATATTCAAGAGAATATCCGTTACTGTTGGTTTTTTCAGGGCAGTCTCAATTTGTGCACCTTCCTTTTCACTGACACTTTCCGTTAGCTGTGTCCGCTTTTCCTGTGAAAGACCCTCCCCGGGCTTGAGGGTGTTCGCCAGGAGTAGGCCGATGCTGATTGCAATGATTGTCGTACACAAATAATAAGCTACGGTTTTGGCACCAATTCGGCCTAACTTCCTGATGTCGTTGAGACTGGCTGTTCCCACTAATAGAGAGGCAAAGACCAGAGGTACAACAACCATACTAATCAATTTAATAAAAGCCGAGCCAATGGGTTTGATATAGCTGAAGACAAAGGCTGAAAATCCCCACTGGTTGGCGAGCACACCAAAAATCACTCCCACCAGCAACCCTATCAAAACCTTCGTGTACAATTGAAGTTTAAGCAATTTCATTGGTATTCCTGGTTATATATTTTTTTAAAATTCTCCTG
>CAZLIO010000396.1:0-4363 GCA_964559025.1 uncultured Pirellulales bacterium
CAACATGACATTAGCTTGTGATTATTATATGGAATAAAATCGAAACGGCCATTAAGTATACGGATGAAATGAAATGTATCAAAAATATAGTTCTTTGGAGGATACCCAAATAACTATTGGCCATTCAGGGCTCCGGCTCTCTCACGAACCGCCTCCCGCCTGTCGCGGGTTGGGGTGGTGGGGGCGGAATAAGACGCTCAAATCTGCCGTTGTCTTACGCAGGTGCACGCGTCACTATGGGTGTCACATCGGACGTGCCGCCTTCCAGCCGGCCCTCATTTTCTCGGCAAGTTCCTTGACGATCTTTGCGTGCTCTACATTGTCTGCCACGTTTTCATTTTCGTCGTTATCTTGACGGTGATCGTACAGTTCACGAGCTACAACGCGGGCCATGTTTTTTCGATTACGCCATTCGGTGTAGCGGAACTTATCCGTTCGCATTGTGTAACCCATGCAGGGGATGCCGTTGATGGTCTTGCGGAACTGGCTGAAGGCCGCGCTCTTCCACGGTCTGGTGGGATTGCGGACGAGCGGTATCAGACTCGTACCTTCGCAGTGCTCGGGGACAGGCAAGCCGCAAGCCTCGGCCAGCGTCGGGTACACGTCCACGAACTCCGCCAGACCGTCCGTGGCTATGCCTGCGTTGGGTTGACCGGGCACGCGCAACAGGAGCGGCGAGTGAGTGCCCCACTCGAGGTTCGTGTGCTTGCCCCAGGTGCCGTTTTCTCCGAGATGCCAGCCGTGATCCCCCCAGAGCATTACAACCGTGTTCCTGGCCAGGCCGGTCTGTTCGAGCGCCGTCAAAAGCCGCCCGATCTGGGCGTCGATATAGCTGATGCAGGCGAAATAGGCGTGAATCAGTTGCCGTGAAAATTCATCAGGCCAGTCCTGCTTTCCGGCCGCCTTCTGCTTTGCCGCTAACTCTCTGGCGTCGCAGTAGGCGCCCATCTCGCCGGGAAACGAATCCACGGCTCCTGTTGGCATATTCCTGGGGTGAAATGGGTTGGGTGCCGTCGCAATATCGTTGCGCTTGTAAAGGTCCCAGTAGCACTTCGGCGCTATGAACGGCAGGTGTGGCTTCTTGTAGCCGACGGCCATGAAAAATGGCTTGCCGGACCTGCCGAAGGACTCGAGTTCACGGACAGCCCGGTCGGTCATGGCTCCGTCGAAGTAGGCGTTGTCAGGTACGTCCAGGCATTCGGTCACTGTCCCCCGGATGTAGCGGCTGCGCGTCTTGCCCTTGAGGCCCTTCTCATCTGCTTCCTTTCGCAGCCGCACCAGCCACCTCTGGGTCTTCGGATCGAGCCACGCCGAGTCAGACTTAACATCGATCCATCGATCCCATGATGCCATGTCGTTGAGGCCGCCGTGGAAGACCTTGCCCATGCCTACGGCTTCGTAGCCGTTCCTGGTGAAATGCTGTGTCAACGTGACCACATCCGGGATCGTTTTGCGGAAGTGCGTGACGAGGTCGTAAACCTGCGTCGTGTCGGGGCGGCAGCCGGTCATCAGGCACGTGCGGGATGGGCTGCATGTCGCCACCATGGTATAGGCGCGCCTAAAGAGCGTGCCCGTTGCGGCCAGCCGGTCGATGTTCGGCGAGATGATCCGCTCAAAACCGTAACAGCCCAGCTGGGGGCGCAGATCATCCACCGGAATCATCAGGACGTTAAGACGCCTTGCGCCCGGCTGGGCGCTCGCCCTCGGCAGCAGTGGGCCGGCGAAAAGGGTCGTTGCGGCCAAGCTCAGATTCTTGAGAAAGTCACGTCTTGAAGTCACTTTCATAATGTTCTCCTTCCAGAGGTACAAATCCTGAATTGCTGTCCAGCCTGTTCGTGGTCAGCTAACTATACAATTATAACGCCAAGTAGGATTTCATGCAAATGGAATGAGAATCCGCCGTCGGTAATTCAAAGCTACCGCTCCGGGTCTCTCACTAAAACCGCCTCCCGGCTCTCGCGGGTCGTGGTGGGGTGGTTGGGCATTATCGATCTAACCGCATTCAGATGGACGGAAAGATTTGCGGATATGGGCGGCTCTGTCGAAAATCTCTTCCTTGGTAATGCCGGCTTCATCAGGTCGACGAGTGAGTCAATTCGGTCGAATGGAAACTTGTATTGTAAGAGCTGCTGCTCGCCGGCATCGGCCAGGGGGTATTTGGCGATCTGGTTGAAGCCATCGGTGCGAGTCCATTCTATTCCCCAGTCATCCACGTGCGACTGGCCATCGTGCTCGTGCACAATCCCCTCCATTGGATAATTGTTGCTCACCCACGTTTGGCGAATATCATCTCCCATCGCCAAAGGTACATATTTGGCGGGAATTTCAAGCAGGTTTCCCAGCCTCTTGGTGGTTTGAGGGTGGTACCACACATGAAAATGGGAATGTGGTCCATAGATTGTCGTTCCAGCGCCCGGTGTACGCGCTCTTTCGACGTCATCAACGTGGTATCCAATGGGTTCTGAGGATAAACATTGGTTTCTTGCCTGATTTCAATTCTGTTTCCGCAAGGCCGCCGGCTTGATCGTCCAGGCCTGCAGTTTGGCGATTTCCATCATATGAGGAGCGTCAAAACCTTTCGGGAAGATTACCCATCCCCAAAGCCGGGGAGAATCGTCAGCAACATACTGTTTCGCCTCCAATTCTCCCTGCCGCATCGGAATATTTCCCGAATAGCGTTCTGCTGCAACCAGCGATGCCAATGTGACGGCAAAATCCTCCGGGCGCAAAGGCTCGCCGGCCACCCACATTATGGACGGCAATTGTTTTGTTGCTTGAACAGTATCAAGGAGTTCCTGGGCAGCTTGCCGGATCGCATTCCAGCGGAACGTGCCCTCGGTCACAAATCGCTGCGGCATGGAAGCCGGACCATAGGCGAACTCCAATGTGATTTCTTCCGGTTGAGGGTCTTTATCGATCTTGGCGACGAAATGTGACAGGGCCAGCAGGCCTTCTGCCGCCGAAACGTTCCTTCTGTCCAGACCAACATAGGAAAGCCGCTTTTGAAAGGCTTTAGCAATGCTTCGAACATCGCTTCGCGTCAAGGGCTGGGAATAGACTCGGTCCGGATACAAGGAAGGGATTTCTCTTGCCGTCACCAACCGTACACCTGAATAGTTGACAATGTGATCAAGGTAGGTCTCAAAGGCATGGAAAGCCTGTTCCTGTTCCTCGTTAGATTTCAAGGGGGGCAGTTTCCATTCCGATCGCGGCGGATTTGCACCACGGGCAAAATTGACACCGTCCCAGAATTGCCGGTGCAAGAACTCACAAGGATGATAGTAAATGCTGATGATGCCCCCGCCTTCCTGAATTAGTTTCTCATGAACGCGATCGAATTTGGCACAGGCCTGTCTTACCTCTTCGTCCGTCCAGCCGGTCCTCATGACACAGTCCCCAAGCTCCAGGATCGTCAATATGCCGCAATACCAGAAGGGACGATTGTTCACATTGACGTGCGACGTCTCATCCAGATAGAGAGGAATCTGAAATGCGTGGAGAGCGGCATAACTCTGCGGGGTCCAGGATCCGCCCGGCTGGCCATAGCACGAGGCGTTGATGCCGAACACGTGTCGTAGCGTCTCAAGTCCGGCCCCTTCCCGGCGTATGAATTCCGACACGCCTTCATTCCAATCCAAATCCCGGGAGTATTCCGAAGGTGTGGGATGGACACTGTGGTAAGTGGAATGATAGGCGATGTCGTTGTTCGCCAACGCCAAAATCACATCATCCCGTCCGCGTTCTTCCAGCACCCTGGCCTTTTCGCCCACGATTTTGAAGGTGGCTTTGACATTTCTCTTGACGAACATCTCGGCCAGCCTTTTCGCCGCGTCATCGGCTTGAGGCAAGATGAAATCTTCCGTATCAAACCAGAATGTGACGTACACCACCGGCTGCTCTTTAGCTGCCAGGGGAGACGTTGTGAAAAACAAACACAGGACCAGGACAAATAGGTACGATGTCTTCATAGCATATCTCCTTATACAAACTGTAAAACTCATCTATAGTATATAGGAGCAAAATTTTCCACGTATGTCAAGGTTTTTGGTCAGCTTGCGCCTTACCTTGATAGAACAGACTTCTCAAAATCTTAGCCCGATGAGATTTGAAATCGGGTCATTTGGGCAAAACGATGTCCGAGGGTTTTTTGCCTGTAAGCTTTTAAGCAACTGGGTTTCGATACATGTTCATAGCCCGCTGGAATTTGAGCCCTTCAAGTTCTCAGGCTCAAGGCTTTGCCGTAGGTGACCGACCGGGCAAAACCTCATTCCCGCGCATTCAGATATGAAGGAGCACAACCGCTCCGGTTTTATGTGTAGAACTGATTTCAAAACTGCCTCAATGTAATTAGGATACAAGCGAT
>CAZLIO010000397.1:0-4343 GCA_964559025.1 uncultured Pirellulales bacterium
GTTTTGACTGGTGCGCTGGTCATAGGTGACTCAGTACGTTACAGTCTTAAAATGATGGTTAAAGCCCGATTAGGTGAAACCAAGCTGGCTCTTGTCCCCCAGAAGAGATTCTTTAGAGCTGAACTTGCAGATGACCTCGCAAAAGAGCTTGATACAATCGTAGCGCCCCTCTTACAGTTACGAGGACTAATTGCCAACGACGATGGCGCAAAGCGAGCGAACAGAATTGAGGTGCTCGGTGTTGACGGGCGTTTTTTTGAAATCGGAACGGCACAAAATCCCTTGGGAGATAGTCCAAACCAGGCGATTGTCTTGAACAAACCGTTGGCAGCAAAGCTTGGAGTAGGTGTGGGAGATGAAGTTGTGCTGCGAATTGAGAAGCCGTCTCTTATGCCGCGTGACGTACCGCTGACGCCGGATTCGGGTCTGTCCATCGCATTTCGTTTGGTAGTAAAAGCAGTTGCCGGCCAATCAGACTTTGGCCGATTCAGTTTACAGGCCAATCAGGTCACACCGTTGAATGCCTTTGTGCCGCTGCAATGGCTGCAGGAAAAGCTCAACCGCAGCGCTCAGGTCAACACGCTGCTAATCGCCGCGGATGAGGAGGACAGCTTAACGATTGAAAAAGCAAATGAGGCTCTGGGGAAATGTTGGCAGCTTGCTGATGCAGATATTGAGCTTCGCCGGTTAAGGCGGAATGATATGTTTGAGATGCGCAGCAGACGCGTATTCATTGATGAATCTATTACCGCCGCCACTATCAATACAAGTGATGAATCTTTCGGTGTTTTGACCTATTTCGTGAACGAATTAAGTTCAGGTGACAGAACTACCCCATATTCAATGGTAGCTGCTGTAAGCCAATCGGCAGACGCTGGTGGTCTTATACCGGATGATATGCAGGACAATGAAATTCTAATAAACCAGTGGCTTGCAGAGGACCTCGATGCTGAAGAGGGGGATGAAATTGAACTTACTTATTTTGTTCTCGGACCGATGAGGGCGCTCCGGGAGGAAAAAACCAGCTTTCGAATTAAGGCAATACTGCCAATGGACAGCCCGGCGATGGATCCTAATTTGATGCCGGATTTCCCGGGCCTGGCCGATGCAGAAAACTGTAGAGATTGGGACCCCGGAATCGCGATTGTCCTTGATAAGATACGCCAGCGTGATGAGGATTATTGGCAGGAGTATCGGGGCACGCCAAAGGCCTTTGTTACACTCAAAGCCGGTCAAAAGATGTGGGCCAACAGGTATGGAAATTTAACTGCGGTGCGCTATCCGTTAAGCAGTGGTTCATCATGGGATATAGTCGGCAGGTTATTAAAAAGAGTTGACCCTGCTTCAGTAGGACTATTTTTTCAATCGGTGAGTGCACGCGGTATAAAAGCAGGAGACCAAGGCACCGATTTCGGTCAGCTTTTCCTCGGTCTTAGTATGTTTCTTATTATAGCGGCTTTGATTTTGATGGGGCTTCTTTTTGTATTTGGTATTGAAAAACGCAGCCAACAGGTTGGAATGTTACTGGCAGTGGGCTTTCCGTCAAAGTTAGTAAGGCGACTGTTATTTATTGAAGGCGGTATATTGGCGGTACTGGGTGTTGTTGGAGGTACTGCAGCAGGACTGCTCTATACTAAAACTATGATTTACGGACTTGCAACTGTATGGCAGGCAGCGGTAAGCGGTTCATCAATATATTTTTATGCGAAACCTTTTACCTTGTTTCAAGGGGCATTGGGAGCAATAGTTGTTTCTCTGATTGCAATATGGTTGACTTTGCGCAGACAGGTATCCCGGCCGGCTCGCGAGCTTCTTGCCGGTGGATTGGAGTGGCAATTCTCCAAGGCAGGGCCGGTCTCGAAGGGCAGAATCGGATTATGTATAGCAGCGGCAGCAATAGTGGGTGCGGTGTTGCTCCTTAGTGTGATGGGCAACGCTGACAGTGCGGCTGTTGCCGGGGTATTTTTCGGAGCGGGTGCCCTGCTTTTGATTGCCGGACTTGGATTAACTCATGCTTTATTAAAAATTATAGCCGGCGGTTGGAACAAAGTGTTAACATCCCTGGCTGGTTTAGGTTTACGTAATTCAACCAGACGAAGCGGGCGGAGCTTAGCGGTTGTAGGATTGCTTGCATGTGGGATTTTTCTTGTTATTGCGGTTGGGGCGAACAGACATAATTCAATAGCCCAAGCCCAGAGACGGGATTCAGGAACGGGGGGCTTTACAGTATTTGGTGAATCAACTATAAGTATCCTCTACGATTTGAACAGCCCATCCGGGCGTCAATCAATGGGCCTGGATACTGATGTGCTGCAAGGCGTACAGATAGTTCAGTTGCGTGTACATGACGGTGACGATGCAAGCTGTCTTAACCTGAACCGGGCCCAGATGCCGCAATTGTTGGGGATACAGCCTGAGCAATTGCAGAAGCGCGGCTCTTTTACTTTCACTAAGACAATCGAGACACAAGACACAAGACTCAAGACACAAGACCCAAGACCTGCGTTCGGATGGGATTTACTTGATGAGAATCTTGGTGAAAATGTAGTGCCGGCTGTTGGTGATTATGCGACCGTATACTGGGCACTCGGCAAGTCTGTTGGAGATGAGCTTGATTATGTTGATGAAAAGGGTAGAAGATTTCGGCTGCGCCTCGTTGGAATGTTGAAGAACTCAATTTTGCAGGGAAGCTTGCTTATTTCTGAAGATGAGTTTATCAAACGCTTCCCGTCGGAGGATGGATACAGGATGTTCCTTATTGATATTCACGACACAAGACCCAAGACACAAGACCCAAGACCTGGGTCTGGAGTCTGGAGTCTGGAGTCTGGATCGAGCATCGAGGACAGAACTGAGGCGGTGGCTGGTGCACTTTCTTCACGATTGAAGGACTATGGCCTGGCACTTACGCCGGCCACTCAGCGATTGGACGAGTTTAATGCAGTTGAAAACACATACCTGTCGATATTTCAGTTGTTAGGCGGTTTGGGGCTGATCCTGGCTTCTGTGGGGCTTGGGCTGGTAGTGCTTCGCAATGTGCTTGAGAGGCGGGGTGAGCTTGCAATGCTGCAGGCGGTGGGATTTGAAAAAGCCGAACTTAAGCGGATGGTGTTTTACGAGCATGGAGGGCTTCTGGCAGGTGGTTTGGCCTGTGGAATTATCGCTGCGATGGTAGCAGTGAGCCCTGCCCTGAAATCACCCGGAGCGCAAATCCCGTATTTTTCATTAGTGTTGACGATTGCAGCTATAGCAATCAGCGGTATAGTGTGGATATGGATTGCGACGGCCTTTGCGCTCAGCGGTAAAATGTTGGATGCGTTAAGAAATGAATAGCTGCTGGAAGGTCTTGATGAGGAAAGTATGAGGGAATCTACTATTGCAAAGGCATTACCCGTTGGCTTAGCCATTATTGGAGTGGTATTGCTGTACGTATGGCTTAGTGCCGATGCAGCGATAGACCTTACAGAGCGTGTGCCTATTGAGCACGCCATTTCGGAAACGACCTCGGATGCAAATTTTGTGGAGCTGCGTGGAGAGCTTGTCCAGTTCGATGGTGTGCCGGCGGATTTGCCCGGCGCCTGGCCGCGATTCAGGGGGGCGAACCTCGATGCAATAAGCAGTGATGTGAATGTTACTCTGGCAAGAGCTTGGCCGGCAAGTGGGCCCAAGGTCCTCTGGTCTATTGATGTTGGAGAAGGTTACGCTGGTGCGGCAGTCCTGGGGGGACGAGTATATGTTTTGGATTATGACCGAGAAAAACAGGCTGATGTAATTAGATGCTTGTCACTTGCTGACGGCAAAGAAATCTGGCGGTATTCTTATCCCGTTAAGGTCAAACGCAATCACGGAATGAGCCGAACTGTGCCGACGGTAACAGATAAGTACATTGTAACAATGGGGCCGAAATGTCATGTAACGTGTCTGGATTCAGTAACGGGCCAATTTCACTGGGTACTGGATTTGGTGAGAGATTTTAAGGCGAAGGTGCCGCCGTGGTATGCCGGACAGTGTCCACTTATAGAGGGGGACAAAGTGATAATTGCCGTCGGTGGTGAGCCGCTAATGATAGCGGTGGATGTCGCTACAGGCGAAATTGTATGGCAAAGTCCCAATCCAAAACGCTGGGTGATGACGCATTCATCTGTTGTGCCGATTGAATTCGCCGGCAGGCGTATATATGTTTGCTGCGCCAGCGGAGGGGTGGTGGGCATTTCGGCGGAGGACGGCAGCATTCTATGGGAAATCACCGGGTGGAAGATTCGTATCGCAAACGTACCGAGTCCTGTGGTAGCCGGTGAAGGACTTATTTTCCTTTCGGGCGGATATAACGCAGGAAGTATGAT
>CAZLIO010000398.1:0-4334 GCA_964559025.1 uncultured Pirellulales bacterium
AATTTTCTTAAATAATATATGCCTAACCTGTAATTTTGCAGAACTCATATAATGCAATATACTCGAAGTTTTGTCTTTTTCTGTTTATGTTTTTTTGTTATCCGCCTCTCCTCGTTAGGGGTCCCTTATTTTAGCCATTTGTTTATATCAGGGCTGAGTAATTCACGAATTTCAGGCTGGTCAAGGTTTTCCCGCATGACCAGTGTGGAGCCCGTATCGATTCGACCGGGCACTTGTTCACCCCGTATATGCCGGACTATGGTTTTCACACCGAGATAGCCAATGTTCATGGGATTCTGCACCACAAAGCCGTCAAGCTCGCCCGCTCGCAGTGCGGCAATCATTTTTTCGGAACTGTCAAAGCCAACGAATTTGACCTTTCCGGCATAGCCCGTATCCTGCAATGCACGCAGAATACCTAAGGTTGTCGGCTCCGTTGCACAAAAGATGCCATCGATATCCAGGGCTCCGTCGGTTCTGGCAAATCGAGAGAGCAAATTCTCAGCCGCCTTCAATGCACTCTCTGTTGTCACTCCGGCATACTGGTTGGCACTTATAATATCGATACCGTCAAAGGCTTGAATTGCGTCAAGAAAGCCGTCCTCACGTTTGGTTGTACTGTCAGAGCCTTCTGCGTACCGCAATACCACGACTTTACCTCTGCCATTCAGCAGTTTCGCCATATATTCACCGGCGAGCTGTCCGGCCTTGAAGTTATCCGTTGCGACGTAGCTAACGTAGTTGTCTCCCAGCAAGCCTGAATCAAAGATAACCACCGGAATACCATTTCGGATTGCCTCATCAACCGGCCGGCGTAACGCCGCGTCATCAAGTGGTGCCAATACAATTCCATCCACCTTTCTTATGATGATGTTTTCTACCACAGTAATCTGAGCCTCACGGTCATCCTCCTTGAGTGAGCCTTTCCAAAGGACCTCGACCTGCAGCTCGTGGGCGGCCATTTCGGCACCGGCATGGACGGTCTTCCAGAATTCGTGAATTGTACCTTTCGGAATGACTGCAATGGTCATTTTTGAGTCCGCCGTTGGCGGCTCGTTTTGGCTTGTGTAATCCTTTTTGCTGCACCCTGTCAGACAAAGGCCGAGTACAGAAGCAAGTAAGAGAATTGTTGCTGCTCGTATCATGCTACATTCCTTGTAAAAAGCTGTGAGCCGCGTCCCGTCTTCGACGGGCGGGGCGAGCCTGAATATAGTTTACTAATTCGATGGCAGGAGCCGAATGGTCCCAAGTTTATATCGACGATGGCCATCGTCATTTTCATGCGGCAGGGCGATTACCGGTGTGCCGTCACGCGTTCCGACCGAGACATACAGGTCGTACGTGCCGGGCTGTGTTATTGGTGCGAAGCCATACGTCTTCAGGGCCACAACAAAAGTTGAAGCGATGGTCTTGACCGGGGCCTTGCCTTGCTGGCCAACGGACAGGTCGCGAACATTGAACGATTCGTCACAAAAGGCCGCGACGATTCCACCTTCTTCGTCCTTTAGGGTAAACGCAATAAAGCCCCCCGGATAACAGGGCGCTACTCCGGCGTTGGCCCATGTGCTTGTGATGGTGAAAGGTTCGCCCAGGCGAATCTGTTCGGGGAAAGCGGCCTTCTTTAGTTGAATACGATATCCAATCCGCCGATTGATTTTCTCTATTATATCACGGTTTTCATTTAACAGGATTCGCGGCCACCAGTGGATTGACATATAGCTGGCGTGGTATTCTTCAACGGCCTGAAGTAAAAGCGAGCCGTCACCCCAGGCGTTTTTGCGTTTGCTTGAGCCATAGTGTTCGTGCTCTAAGATTACGGGCAGCTTCGGCCAGAACTCCTCGGCCATCTCTGCATGAAACCACGAGCGAGGTGGAGGCTGAACGCAGATGCTGTCGTCACGCAATGTCACGCCTTTTGACAGGGCATAATCGGTGATAGGGAAATGTCTTCCCGGCTCGCCCGGTCCGGCAAAGTCGTCACTGATTGCCAGCAGGGTCTTTCGAAAATGCTTGCAGTACAAATCCACGTGGATTTTCCTCGCCTCAAAATCGAAAGGTAGTTTGGAGCTGGCCCAGGTGTGCCCTTCGCCCCAAACGCCAAACGAGCCGATGTCGATAAATGCGACATTAGGATTGCCGTCGTATCGCTTGGCCATGGCGGTCAGAAAGTGGTCGAGCTTTTTTAGAAAGACAGGGTCCTTGTAATCGGGCTCCCAGAACGGGCCATCTTCGTCCACACCCTTGCCGACTGTGAAATTGTATCCCTTAGCGCCGGCATCGTGGACCCATTTGGGTGTTGCCCATCGCATCCAGGATTCGGTGCTGCTTATGCGAAGGGCAATCTGCTTGCCCTTATCGACCCAGCGCTGGGCGGGTGTGTCCAGTAGAGACCAGTTGAATTTGTTCTCCCGTGGTTCGAGGAACGACCACGGCACCCGCAGATAAACACAGGATAGGCCGGGGAAGTCATCGAGCGTATCGGAGGGTTTTAGCTTCGAGCCATAGTTGGTGATAATGTTCGAATAAAAGTGCATTGTCCAGCCCATCTTTGGATTGATGAGCGCCCGGCCGTGATCGAAGGGTTCGACAGTTTGCAGAGGTGATTCTTGAGCCGGTGCCTGCACCTGTGTTTGCCTCGACACAGGTGGCGCAGGCACAGGTGCGGATGCAGCGACCAGAACCGTGATACCCAAAAGAAAATATAGAAATCTATTCATGATACCGTCTTCCTTATGCTGTTTGTACATTTTGATACTTTTCATTATCGTTTATTATATCCATTATAGTAACTTCCCGCTTTTTTGCGCGATACTTTTCGGTCCTGGTTATTTTCACCCACCTTAGCTAAGCAGAGTTTCTTCTTGCACATTGGCCTGAAGATATGCAACGATCGGACTCCTCGAATTGACAAAGGTCATTCCAATTCGGGGTGGTGGTGAAAAAGAGTTGGGAATGCAAGGCAAAAATTGACATTATTTTTCCCTTGATTAGCATCCTGGAAGGTGTACGATTATGACAGCTTAGATACAGAGGAATTTCTTGAAAGGGGATAAAATGGCCGGAAAGAGGAAAAAGGAAGAATTGTCGCGCAGGATAACAAAGCTTGTCGATAAGCTGCCGCTTTTCCCCCATAATATTGATGCGCTTCTGGCGACTGCTGTGAAACCGAGCGAAGACAACAAGGAAATACTTCGCTTGATTGAGAGTGATTCGGAACTTAGTACTGAGCTTTTACAGGTGGCGCGTTCTTACTATGGAACCGCTGCGGACATCAAAACTATCGAGGATGCCGTGAATCACGTTGGTCTGCGGGTTTTGGTACAATTGATTGGCATCTCATACGCGAGAAACGCAATCCAGGAAGAATTCGCCGCGCTGAAATATCTTAATGAATACATTGACCACTCGGAAGACATTTCCACAAGCTGTCGTATTCTGGCCGAGGTTTCCGGCATACCGAAAGGTGAGCTTGAAATATATACCATAGCAGGGCTGATCCATGATGTAGGCCGGCTGGCCATCATGGTCGCGAGCAACAGGACCAGCGCCCATGTTTTGGGCACATTATGGGATAAGATGGCATCGGTTATTCACGACGAAAAACTAACATTGGGGACTAACCACTGCGATATAGGAATGCGAATCTGCCGTAAGTGGAATTTCTCCCCCATTATCCAGGAAGGAGTTTTAAGGCATCACACCCCGCTTTTTGATAGTGACTTTAGTTTTGCCGGTGCTTTGATATTCATTTCACATTTTTTGTCGGCGAGCGATCCCAGTGGAGACATTCTTTCGACCTTGATGGCTTCTGAAGTTTTGGCCAAGCTGAATTTGACGTCGGCTGATTTTAATAAGGCAAGAAATATATACAGATCACGCGCCCTGAACAGCATTTGACAGTCTGCTCCGGCCGGGCACTTATTGCTTCTGGTTTTCAGAGAGTACGGAACAACCGGATTCCTTGATTTTAAAACGACGGGACAGCCGCTCATGCAGACTTGCTAACGTCGTCCCATATCGGGATGATTGTGAAGAGCAAGGCTGATTCAATGTGTGACAAATTTCAACAAAATGGGTTGGAATTGAGGAGATGTTTTAGGTATTATAATGGCTTATTAGTATTTGCAAAACAAATGACACTAAAAATTTATAGAAGAGGCAGGCTTTACGGGCAAGACCACCCCCAAACAAGTTTGAGGGTGCCACCCTGTATTCCATTGATAATTCAAAGCTCAATAAATGAGTTCTGCAAAATTGAGGTTAGGCATACTTTGAAAAGAAAAAATCGTTTTTTGTTTTTTCTTTTCAAACAGTAAGTTATTGTGTAATAAGTA
>CAZLIO010000399.1:0-4329 GCA_964559025.1 uncultured Pirellulales bacterium
CCGATGTTATTGCTGTATTGAGCTCACATGGCCTGCACTGGGCGTTCTATTCGTTCCGTGAGGATGAATGGGACGGATATGACTACGAGATAGGAAGTGGCGGCTTGGGAGCGGCATACTGGCAGGCCAAAGAAGCCGGGCAGAATCCGGAAGTTCCACGCCGGGACAATCCATTGTTCAGCATCATAAAAAGGCAGTTCTCCCCAGGCAAAGCGCCTACACACTCGGCGGATTCAATCACGAATCCGAAGGTTCGCGAGTTGGTCGAGGCTTTGGGCAGAGATGAGTGGAAGCAGCGCGAAGAGGCAGCCAACGAGATCTGGACGATGGGCCTCGAGGCCAGAGCTGCTATCCCTTCCCTCATCGAGCGGTTGGAGGACGGAGAATGGCAGGTCCGCAAAGCCGTTGCACACGCGCTGTCCCGCATGGGACTGTCAGCGGGACCGGCGGTTCCTTCCCTGACCGAAGCGCTCACCGACGAGGAGTGGCAGGTTCGCAGGCCCGCCGCCGAGGCCCTGGCCGCAATCGGATCGGCCTCAGAACCGGCAGTATCCACTCTCATCAAAGCGCTGGACGACGAAGAGTGGCACGTTCGAAAACCTGCTGCCCAGGCCCTCGCTGCTATAGGTCCGGCTTCCTGGCCTGCTGTATCATCTCTGATTAAGGCACTGAGCGACGAGGAGTGGCATGTTCGAAAGCCCGCCGCCGAGGCTCTTGCTGCGATAGGACCAGCTTCGAAACCGGCAATATCTCATCTCATCAAGACGCTAAATGACGAGGAGTGGCAGGTCAGGAAACCTGCGGCACTGGCGCTGGGAGCAATCGGCCCCGATGCCAGGCAGGCAATACCTGCTTTGAAAGAAATGCTCAATGACCCTGAATGGCAGGTGCAAAAGGCAGCCGCCGATGCGTTGGAAAAGATTGCCAGGCAAAGCAATGCTTCAGGGCTTGAAAGATAGATAAAGATTCAGTGAAGGCTGTTTTTTACGTGGCCGTAAAAGGAAGGTTTTGATAATGAGTGAGAAGAAAGAAGGCAAGATAGTCAAGGTCGCTGGGCCTGTTGTTGTTGCTGAAGGTATGGCTGGTGCGCGAATGTATGATGTTGTCCGCGTGAGTGAATTGAACATCATAGGCGAAATCGTGGAGCTGCACGGCGATTTGGCCTCGATTCAAGTCTATGAAGAGACCACCGGTATAGGCCCGGGCGAACCCGTTGTTGACACTGAGGCGCCTTTGAGTGTTGAGTTAGGCCCCGGCCTGATTGAAAGCATTTATGACGGTATCCAAAGGCCGCTGAACTCACTTGTAGAGCTCGAAGGCGAATTTATGAGCAGGGGCAGTGCGCTGCCCGGCCTCAACAGAGAAAAGAAATGGCACTTAATGCCGACAGTAACCGATGGAACGAAGGTCGGCCCAGGAGATATTATAGGCGAGGTTCAGGAAACTACGCTCGTTGTGCAAAAGATTATGGTGCCGTTTGGCGTTGAGGGAACTCTTCAAAGAATAAATGAAGGCGAATACACGGTCCTTGAAACGATAGGGGTTGTCGTTGCTGACGATGGAACCGAAACCGAATTGAAATTGATGCAGAAATGGCCCGTCCGCAACGCCAGGCAGACAATAAAACGGCTCGCTCCGAATCAGGTTCTCGTTACGGGTCAGCGGGTTATCGACACCTTTTTCCCGATCGCCAAGGGCGGGACGGCCTGCGTGCCGGGGCCGTTCGGAACCGGCAAGACGGTCGTCCAGCACCAGTTGGCCAAGTGGGTCGATGCCGATATAGTAGTTTATGTCGGCTGTGGTGAACGCGGCAATGAGATGACCGACGTCCTGACCGAGTTCCCGGAATTAAAAGACCCGCGCAGCGGCGAGCCGTTAATGCGGCGTTCGGTGCTGATTGCAAACACATCGAATATGCCTGTGGCAGCAAGGGAGGCCTCCGTCTATACGGGCATTACCATAGCTGAGTATTTCCGCGATATGGGTTATGTGGTGGCCCTGATGGCCGACAGCACAAGCCGATGGGCTGAAGCGATGCGCGAGATTTCGACGCGGCTGGAAGAGATGCCCGCCGAGGAAGGTTACCCCGCCTATTTAGCGGCTCGAATTGCGGCGTTTTATGAAAGGTCCGGCCGGGTCCGGTGCTGCGGCAGTCCAGAACGAGAGGGCGCCTTGTCGATTATCGGTGCGGTAAGCCCACCGGGCGGTGACTTGTCCGATTCTGTTGTGCAGGCGACATTGCACGTGGTCAAAGTGTTCTGGTCACTCAAAGGCGAGCTGGCTTATCAGAGACACTTTCCGGCGATAGACTGGCTGACCTCATATTCCTTCTATAAGCAATATCTCAGGGAGTTTTTCGAGAATAAGGAACAGGGCGAGGAGATGGAGCAGTTGGCTGTCCAGGCAATGAGCTTGCTCGAGCAGGAAGCCGAGCTTCTTGAGATTGTTCGGCTGGTCGGCGCAGAAGCCCTGTCACCGCAAGACCGGCTCGCGTTAGAGACATCCAGGTCTATCCGCGAGGACTTCCTGCACCAGAACGCCTTCCATGAGGTTGATACTTTCACTTCGATGGACAAACAATATGAAATGCTGAAAACCGTCCTGCATTTTCACAAGCAGGCCCTAACTGCTATTGAGACCGGAGTTGAAACCGCTGATATTTTCAAGTTGGCTGTCCGTGAGGAAATTGCAAGGGCAAAATATATCCCGCACGAATTTGTAACCAAAGTCGCAAAAATAAGAGATGATATAGACCAACATATAAAACAATTGCATCCGTCAGGAGTGTCTTGAATGGTGTGAAACATAAAGGAGGAAATGAAATAAGAAATACGCTTTTGTCATTCTGAGCGCAAGCGAAGAATCTGACCAACGAAAAAGAGATTCTTCACTCCGCTATGCTCCGTTCAGAATGACAGAGATCCTAATGACTAAATAGGAGTTTGAAATGCCGGCTATAAAAGAATATCAGACAGTTACGAATATCTCCGGCCCGTTAATGCTGGTCGAAATGGTTGATGAAGCCAAGTACGGGCATATCGTCGATATTGAGCTTGGTGACGGCTCGATACGTCACGGCCAGATTCTACAGGTCGAGAACGATAAAGTACTCGTTCAGGTCTTCGAGGGTACACGAGGTATCGACGTCACCAAAAGTACCGTTCGGTTCTTGGCCAAGCCGCTGGAGCTGGGCGTCTCGCCCGATATTTTAGGCAGGGTTTTCAGCGGCCTTGGTGAGCCGAAAGACGACGGCCCCGCCATCATTCCCGATAAACGGCTGGACATTAACAGCAAGCCGATTAATCCGTTTGCCCGCGATTATCCGAACGAATTTATCCAGACCGGCATTTCCACAATTGACGGCTTGAATCCACTCGTGCGAGGCCAGAAACTGCCTGTATTCTCAGGCGCCGGCCTGCCCCACGACCAGATAACCGCTCAGATAGCCCGGCAGGCAACGATTCTCGGAGAGGGTGAAGATTTCGCTGTCGTTTTCGCAGCAATGGGAATCACATTCGAGGCCGCGCAATTCTTTATCGACGACCTGCATCAGACCGGGGCAATTGAGCGTGCGGTGATGTTCGTAAATCTTGCGAACGACCCTGCTATTGAACGAATAGCGACGCCGAGGTTTGCACTTACGGCCGCCGAGTACCTCGCATACGAGCTGGATATGCACGTACTGGTGATCTTAAATGATATGACCAACTACTGCGAGGCACTACGTGAAATCAGCGCAGCCAGAAAAGAGGTCCCAGGCCGAAGAGGGTATCCGGGTTATCTCTATACGGACCTGGCGACGGTTTATGAAAGGGCCGGCCGAATCAAAGAAAAAAAGGGTTCCATTACGATGGTGCCGGTACTGACAATGCCTGAGGACGACAAGACCCATCCGGTGCCGGACCTGACCGGCTATATTACCGAAGGCCAGATAATTCTCTCCCGGCCGTTACATAGAAAGGCTGTCTCACCGCCGGTTGATGTTTTGCCGAGCCTGTCACGGCTAAAAGACAAAGGTATCGGCGAAGGCAAGACGCGCGAAGACCACGCCGACCTTTACAACCAGCTTTACGCCGCCTATGCCCGCGGCAAAGAATGCCAGGAGCTGGCGACCATTATGGGCGAAGCCGCACTCTCGGAAGAAGATAAGAAATATATGACCTTTGCTAATAAGTTTGAGGCCAGGTACGTTTCGCAGGACTATTATGAAAATCGCTCGGTTGAAACGACTCTCGACCTCGGCTGGGAGCTGCTCAGCATGTTCGAGAACGCCGAGCTAAAACGTATCGATGTGAAACTTATAGAAAAGTATATGCCCAAATTCCGCAA
>CAZLIO010000400.1:0-4323 GCA_964559025.1 uncultured Pirellulales bacterium
CATGCGGGTATTTTAACATTTTTCAAACATAAGTCAACAAAAAAACGGCCAAAAATGCACTTTTTTTGACACCTTTTAAAACAAAAGTGAGATGCCGGCTGCTCGTTAGTGAGGAGTGAGTTAAATCTCAGCGGGAAGACACCGGAGCGAACTTCTGGATTCGGTGGTTGTGGCTGTCGCTGACATAGACGTTGCCGGAGGCGTCCACGGCGATTCCCAAAGGTACGCTGAACTGGCCGGGAGCCTCGCCGAACTCGCCCCACTCGGTCAGGAATTTGCCTTCGGCGGTGAACTTCTGGATGCGGTTATTGTCACTGTCGGCAACATAAACGTTGCCTTCTTTGTCGAGCGCCACAGCCGCTGGGAAGTGAAACTCGCCGTCGCCGCTGCCTTCTTTTCCCCATTTGGTCAGAAACCTGCCGTTAGTGTCGAATTTCTGGATGCGACTATTCTGCCTGTCGCAGACATAGACATTGCCTGACTTATCCACGGCAATGCCTTCAGGAGTATCAAACTGGCTGTCACCGGTGCCTTTGCCACCCCAGCTTTTTATGTACTTGCCCTCAGTGTCGAGTTTGTGTACGCAGTGGCTGCTCTGGTCGGTAACGTACGCGTTTCCCGAACCGTCCACTGCTATTTGTGCTGGATATTTGAATTTGTCTTCTGCCGCCTCCAGCACTCCCCACATCGTGATGAATTGACCGTTCGAGTCAAATTTCTGAATCGAAGGGATACCATAACCCCAATCGACGTTGACGCTATCCACTGCATAGACCTTGCCGGAGCTATCAACCGTTACACCCCCGAGTTCAGTGAAGCGGCTTTCACGTGGGGGAGTTGCGATCTGAAACCTGTCCACAGGCTTTCCGTCGGATGAGAGCTTCCATATTGATTCGCCGCTGAAGTACGAGACATATACGTTCCCGGCCCTATCCACAGTAATCGGGCCTGCTGGCAGCCCCCCCGCATTTTCGCTTGTCCACTTGCTCGCCAATTTGCCATTGGCGTCAAACTTCCTGATAGAACCATCATCATCTGCGATATAGAGACATCCCGCGTCGTCGACACACATGCCCTTGACTGCGTCCAGCCTGTCTGCTGCGAGATCCTCTTGCCCATAGCTGCTGATCAACTTGCCTTCGGAGTCGTACTTTTCTATTTTGCTTTCAAATCCATAATAGCTGTTCCCGGAAGAATCGACCGCAACAGCCCCGATATAGGCAATCCCAGGAGGTGTCATTATCCTCTTTGTCCACTTCGTCAGGAACTTGCCATCTGCATCGAATTTCTGCATTCGATGCGTTCCGCCGCTGAGTTGGTCTCCGACCCAAACATTGCCCGAACGATCCACAGATATGAAGAACGGGCCACTGAACTTGTCGTCCACGGTGCCTTTGGTTTCCCATTTTGTCAGGAATTCTCCATCGCTAGTGAACTTCTGTACGCGGTTGTTTGTGGCTTCTACCACATATACGTTGCCCGAGGGACCGATAGCGATGGCTGTGGGGCCCTGGAACTGACCGTCGCCACTGCCGGTGATTCCCCATCTGCTATCAATGAGTTTTCCATCGGGATCATATTTTTGCACCTCGTCAAAGCCCCCCCAGGTTACATAGAGGTTCCCTGATGCATCTATTGTCATACCCTCGATATCGAACCAGATTTCGCTTCCCCACTTGTAAACGAACTGGCTTTCTGAATCAAATCTCTGGATTCGATAGTTCCAGAGGTCGGCGACAAATGTGTGGCCCGATGGATTTACTGCAATGCTCCCGGGCAGACTGAATAGGCCTTCTCCGGTGCCGGCGCATCCCCATTGAGATATCACGTTTCCTTTAGGATCAAGTTTAGCCACCACGTGTGAGTTCTGGTCGGTGACATAAACGTTGGAGTTAGAATCCACGGTAAGGCGACTTGCCTGCTGACTCTTTGTCTTCCATCTGGCAAGGAATTCTCCGGCCGGCGTAAACTTCTGAACAGAATTGTAATCGAGGACATATATATTTCCCATTTTGTCGAAGTCTATACTACGAGCACCGCCGCTGAAGAGGCCATCGCTTTCGCCACGGGCTCCCCATTTCGTAATGAACTTACCGGAAGAGTCGAACTTTTGAACACGGTGGTTATTTATCCCAGTGATATAGATGTTACCTTTGGCATCAAAGTCAATTGAGCTGGGCCGCTGAAACTGTCCATCACCACTGCCTGCGGTTGCTGCCCATTGAGAGATAAACTTTCCATCCTGAGAGTATTTCTCAACCCGGGCGCCGTACGTAAGTTTTGTTTTTGGGTTGTAATCGACAGCGAGGACGAGTATATTGCCTTTATCATCAAAAGCCACATCAATTGATAACTTAATCTTGTCTGCGTCCGGTGCGGTCCTTTCTAATGTCCCAATAAACTGTCCGTAGGGAGTGAACTTCTGGATCCGGCTATGTTCCCACTTACCCCAATCTGTGTCCAGGACGTAAACGGTCCCAGAGCCGCTCACCTTCACGCTGCCTATCGTATTGAACTGCCCGTCTTTCTGGCCGGGGCTTCCCCACTGTGTGATGAACCTGCCTTCGGAGTCGAATTTCTTGACGCGGTAGTTGCCGCTGTCGCCGATATAGACATTCCCTGACTTGTCAACAGCGACGCCTTTTGGCTTGAAGAAGTGCCATCCCTGCGGTGCTTCAGGCCAGATTTTTACGACGTGGTACTTTTCATTTGCTTGAGCAAAACCCGAGAATATCCCGAGCACGGCAAGGACTATTAGTGCTTTTTTTGCGTTCATTTTACTCTCTCCTGTTCATTGATTTATAGGGAACACTTATATTCACAGGTCACCCCGCCTGTCGGAAAGACCGTTACGTTCTGTTGGAAAAAAGGCCGTCCTCGGTGAAGAAAACTCATCTACACGCTCCTCTAATTCCGCCATCCGGAGGTACAGCGCCGTAATAGCTTTTTGCTCTCTCTGGCGGTCTTCTTCGAGCTGCTTTTCTTCCTGAGCTACGGCCAAATGCTGTTGGGCGGCCTGCAGTTGGGCTTTTAGGTTGGCAACTTCTTTCGTCAGCGAGTAACAGGCCAGCCAGGAAACAACGACAAGCAACGCCGCAGCCAAGCCGCCGGCCCATGCCAATCGTGGGAGCTTGTCCCAAAATAGCGATTGGCTTCTTATGGGCTTTTTACCAGACAACTTCTTGCTCCGCAGCGCATCGGCTTCAACTGTCCGCATAAAGTCCTGCCCTATTGTCACCGCGGCTTTCGTTGCAGCAGCAATTGAAAAAAGCTGCCTGGTGCTAACCATCCCGTCATAGAATGCCCGGCACTCCGGGCAGTCTGCTAAATGGGCAGATATTATTCTCTCATCCTCTTCGCTGCCCTCGTTGTCCAAAACAGCCACCATCTTTTTCTGATATTCATCGCATGAAATCATTTGTTTACCTCATCATCATTTTTGTCGGCCCCACGGCCACTTGGCTGCGGACTTTTACCGAAGAGCTCGTCCCTCAAGGGCTGCAGCAGTTTACGCAGTTTCTTGACAGCCTCTACTTTTCTTGAGCTCACCGTCCCCACGGGACATTCAAGGATGTCCGCGATATCTTTGTAGGACATCCCCTGTTCTTCGCTTAGCACGTAAACGAGCCGGTGTATTTCCGGCAGACGTGCCATAGCCTCACTTACAGCTCCTCGAATCTCGTTAACTACAGCTTCGCTGTAGCCGCCGCTTGACAAAGACACCTGATGCAAGCTCTCGACCGGCTCTTCGCCACTGACGCTTTGTACGCCAAAGTGGGACTTCCGGCTTCGGCTCTTGTCCAGGAAGTGGTTTTTCGCAATCTGAAACAAATAGGACGAAAATCTCCCTTTGCGGGCAAATTGAGTTCTTCTTTGCCAGAGCCGCAAGAATGTCTCCTGGACGCAATCCCGTGCTTCCTCCGAGTTCAGCAATAAAGCGTAGAAGAAACCAAGCAGACGTCGCTTGTAGCGGCGAAAAAGCTCCTCGAACGCACGGGCATCGTCGTTCATTGCCAAATTCATCAATTCTTCGTCAGAATAATCTTTCACCGAACAAAACCGTTATTCATGCCAAAAATATAGGCCTATATATAGGTTGACGTAAACGAGAAGAAAAAACTCACTTGTACCTGGAATTTTTTTCGGTGCCAATCCACTTATATATTACACATGTATGGTTCGCAGTCAATCAAAAGGAACTCCGCTGGATTATGTTAGAGATTTGGTGTAAGAGCTTATTCCTGAAGGGCTTATCAGAAAATTGGCAAAATAGCGTGAAATATCCGGGCTAAGGACTTGTAAATAAATTATCTTCCATTTTTG
>CAZLIO010000401.1:0-4321 GCA_964559025.1 uncultured Pirellulales bacterium
AAAAACGTTTTTTTCTTTCCAAAGTATGCCTAACCTGCAATTTTGCAGAAGCCTTGGAGATAGCAATGACAGGAGAGCAGGCCGTTGAGATTTCGGTGGTTGTTCCCGCTTATAACGAAGAGCAGAACATTACTGCGATACTGGAACGGATCAAAGAGGTATTCGAGCCCTTAGGGCGCTCTTTCGAGGTTGTGATGGTCGATGACGGCAGCACAGATAAGACCCTTGAGCTTTTGCAGGAACAGAAACAGTCGAAGTTGTGGCTTCGAATAATTGCTCTCGACCGCCATTACGGGCAAACTTGTGCCATGTCTGCGGGCTTTAAGGCTGCTTGTGGGGCAGTCATCGCCACGCTGGATGCCGACCTTCAAAACGATCCGGTGGAAATTCCTCGCTTAATCGAAATGCTTAATGGGTGTGATGCGGTAACCGGCTGGCGTGTTAAGCGGGCAGACCCCTGGCTGCGGCGGGTATCCACCCGTATCGCTAATAGTGTGCGGAATAAACTCTCCGGCGAATCGATTCACGACTCTGCCTGCTCGCTGAAGGTTTATAAGAGGAAATGTCTTGAGGGCTTGACACTCTATGAGGGGATGCATCGTTTCATGCCCACCCTCCTGAAGATGAGGGGCTTCAAAGTTGTGGAGGTTCCGGTTTCGCACCATCTGCGTAATGCCGGCAAGGCCAAATATGGCGTGTGGAATCGAGCGTTGCGGGCCTTTGTGGACCTGCTTGTTGTGAGATGGATGAAAAAACGGTATATCGACTATCAAGCCCGTGAGCTCTAAATAGCAGGGAAAAGAATGGATGAATGGGAAATTAATAAGCCATTAGGGCAATGCTACGGCACCGGTAGAAAAATTGAATACGGAGAAGAATATTTTGGTGCTCTTGTAGAAACCGGCGAAGGACTGCAAAGGCGGGATTTTTGCGCAGATTACTGGGAGGAAGAAAAGCCGAATGTGTTTTGTTACTGGAAAACAAGACTGCCACACTCCAGCCAGAAAAAGCAGATATTCGTTGATGATGAGATGCTGCTGGCCTTTTTTGAACGGTTGGGCAAAGAGACTGAGCAGGAGAAGGTAAATTTTCGGTTTGTTTTGGCTTTAATTCTAATGCGGAAAAGGCGGCTGAAATACGATGCGACCAGAGTCGAAGACGCCAAAGAAATCTGGCGTTTGAGGATAGTAGGCGAGAAACAGATTATTGAGGTGATAAATCCACATCTCGATGAGGAGCAAATCGAGCAGTTATCATCACAGATAGGTCAAATATTACAGGCGGATTTGTAAGTGCGTATTGCGTATCTCGTATTGCGTATTGCGAAAATGGATTCCTGCTCCCCGAGCGGAGTCGAGGACAAGTTTCGCAGGAATGACAATTAATAAAATCTTCCCCTAAGTGTCGGGATGAGTGGTCGAGAAAGCGGATTCGGAGTTTGCTAAGATGCCAAGAAAATTTATTCCATTCATTGTTGTAGTAATACTGCTTTTTGCCGGCTGTGCGCCCGAGATTCAGGCGCCGATGGAGGTCGTTCCGGGCAAAGAATCTGTAGCCGAGGCGTTGTCTGTTCTGAAAGCACGCTCACAAAAAGCGGTGCCACTGCTGGCTAAGGGCCGGTGCCTGTTGCAGTATTATGATGCAGAAAAGAAGAAGCCTAACAAGGAACCACTTACGGTTCGAGTTTTGATGAAACCGCCTGTTGAAATTTACCTGCAGGGTGATGCGACTCTTGTCCCCAAGGCGGTAGTTCTCGGCTCGAATGAACGTGAGTTTTGGCTTGCATTAAAGCCGAATGAAATCAGCACTTACTGGTGGGGCCAATGGTCTGAACAGGTTTCTTCCGAAGGGCTTACGATAAATCCCAGAACTGTCTTAGAAGCTATTGGGGTTGTGGAAATAAAAGCGGAGGAGAATTGGTCTTTGTCAAATGAAGGCGCTTTTGATGTGCTTACAAGACGAGAGCCCGCGTTCTTGCTTTCGCAAGCCCCCGCGTCTCCCGACGCGAGTCGGGGCGGCGGGCAAGAAAGCACGGGGGTAGTAACCAAGAAGATATACATCTACAGCCGTGATTATCTGGTAAGGAAGATTGAGTACTTCGATTCGAATGGTCAAGCTGTGGCTTATACGGAATTAGAGGGTTACAAAGAGGTATCTGATGGATTTTTTGTGCCTGCCTTGATAAATATTATCGCATACAGGCAGAACAGCGACGAAGATTCACTCAATATTAATCTTCACCTTATGTCTATAAAACCGAAGGAAATCACTGAGGGGATGCAGAATTTCTTTTTCAATCGTCCTGAGCCGCGAGGATTTGAGCATGTTTTGGTAAACGAGGGAGGAAAGTGGATTGAACAACAGCAGTAAATGAGAATGAAGGAGCTTGTTTATGTCCAGAATGAGTCTGAAAGAGAGAATAAGTGGGGGGATATTTTTGTTGGACGGCGCGATGGGAACCCAGTTGATTGCTCGCGGGATTGAAGTGGGCAAGTGTAATGATTATCTAAATGTCGAGTCGCCTGATGTTGTTTTTGATATTCACCGCAGCTACTTCGAGGCGGGCAGTGATGCGGTTCTTACCAATACATTCGGGGCCAATAAATATGCTTTGGGACGGCATAGGTTGGCAGAGGAGGCTGCTAAAATAAATAGTGCAGGCGCCCGGATAGCACGAAAGGCAGGTGGCCAGGAAAAGTATGTATTGGGTGATATTGGGCCGAGCGGAGATTTTTTGGAGCCTTTGGGAAGCCTGAAGCCGGAGGATTTGAAAGAAGCTTTTGCCCGGCAGGCAAAGGCGCTTTTGGATGGCGGTGTGGACGGTTTTATAATCGAAACGATGACTGCTCTCGACGAGGTGACAATTGCAATCGAGGCGGTGAAATCTGTCGGTGGGGCAGTGCCGGTGCTTGCGTCGATGTCTTTTGACAGGGCCGGCGATGATTTCAAAACCATGATGGGCGTTGACGTCGAAACGGCGGTTGCAAAGATAGTTTCGTTGGATGTTGACGCAGTAGGATTCAATTGTGGTACAGTGTCACTTGATGAGTATATAGAGCTGGCGGAGAAGTTTGTTTCGGCGGTGCAGGCGCTGTCGGCCGATGTGATAGTTTATGCTGAGCCTAATGCGGGCAAGCCGGAATTAGTCGAAGACCAGGCGGTTTACAAGGTATCGCCTGAGGATTTTGCAGCGGCGGTTGAGAAAATACATTCGACCGGTGTGAGCATTATCGGCGGCTGCTGCGGAACCAGTCCAGGGCATATTAAGGCAGTGGCTATGAAATTGAAATAATACCGACGTATTATTTGTCCAATTCTTCCCGAAGGGTTTGTGGTAGTGTTTCTTCAAGCTTCGGATACTTCTCTATGATGCGAAAAATATCGGCTAAATCCTTTTGCCGTTTGCTCTTTCGCCGCGACGTATCCATATACGCCCATACTTTACCCTGTAATACATCTTCAAGGCGTGCGACCTTCATTCTGTAACCCAGCACATTCCTATCGGCCGCAATTGAAACAAACCTCTGGTACCGCGGGTCGGTCTGTAGTCGAATCCGCAGGTCAGAGCTGTTGCTGGTGATGTTCACGCTATGCTCGAATTGCTCAACCTTTAAGCCGTGTTCTTTGGCTGCTCTGCAAATAGCTCCGATGCCTTCAGCCGCTGCGACGATGTCCAAATCAAGGCTCACGACAGGTTCAACATAAGAGTTTATGGCAAGGCCTCCGATTAGGCAATATTGCGATACCGTTTTAGTGAGAATGTCCAGAAGTATCTGGATGATGTCCGATTTGGCGTTTGCCAGACAGTTTATGAATTCCTTACCTGTCATCAGATTTCTTTCTTCGAGCGAACCATATAGTTAAAAAACATTTTGCCAAATAAATCAACTGGATACCGCTCAGGGCAGGCTTTTTTCGCTCAGGACAGGTTCTGCGGGAATGACAGAAATATCAAGCATTGAGAAATACGGCGATTTGGTCGATGCTTTTTGCGGTGGCGCCCTGGTTTTTTCTTATTACTTCTTGGCCGTTTTTGGCAATTTCCTGGGCAAAGTCTGATTTACTGAGGCATTTTTGTAATGTCTGTAGCAATTCCTGTTTGTCTTTGACCATAATGGCGCCGTTGTCTTTAAGAAGTACGTCAACGGTCTGCTTAAAATTAAAGGCGTGCGGGCCGAAGATAGTGCATTTGCCGAGAGCGGCGGCTTCGGTCATATCGGAGCCGCCCATCGGTACGAGGGAGCGGCCAACGAAGATTATCGTTGCGAGTGAGTAAAACTTTCGTAAGTCACCCATCGTGTCACCCAGGATTACCGTATCA
>CAZLIO010000402.1:0-1534 GCA_964559025.1 uncultured Pirellulales bacterium
ATAAGATTACTAACTCGCCGTTCAATCGCGATGTCGTGAAAGAATTAGCCGATGCCTGCCACAAGGCCGGATTAAAGCTCGGCTACTATTACTCCCCACCTGACTGGTATCATCCGGACTATCGAACGGAAAATCATCCGCGTTATATCAAGTTTCTGCACGGCCAGCTTCGGGAGATTTGCAGCAACTACGGCAAGATTGATATCATCTGGTTCGATGGTCTTGGCGGCAAGGCAGAAGACTGGGACTCGGAGAACCTGTTCAGGATGATTCGTCAGCTTCAGCCCCATGTTATCATTAACAACAGGGCAGGGCTGCCCGCCGACCATGATACGCCGGAACAGAGAATCGGAAAATTCCAGAACGACCGCCCCTGGGAGACCTGCATGACCATCTGCCGGCAGTGGGCCTGGAAACCCAACGACCAGATGAAGTCTCTCAAACAGTGCATCGATACTCTTGTACGTGTTGTCGGAGGGGACGGCAATCTTCTTTTCAATGTCGGACCTATGCCTGACGGCCTAATCGAGCCGAGGCAAGTCGCACGACTTAAAGAAATGGGAAATTGGCTGGACGAGTACGGCCGAAGTATTTATGCTACTCGCGGCGGACCATTTAAGCCAGGTAATTGGGGCGCCAGCACGCACAAGGCCAATACTATTTACATCCATATTCTGAATTGGGATGAGGATACCCTTACGCTGCCGCCTATCCCGAAGAAAATCAATGCAACCTCTGTTATGACCGGCGGGGCGGCATCTATCAGGCAGACCGAACAGGGCATCGAAATCTTTGTCCCTAAGACTTACCAGCAGGAGCTTGACACAATCATCGTGCTGCAACTCGATAGCCCTGCGAGCGAAATCAGTCCCCGGGCTTTGCTGTCCAATTCAATAACGGCGGAAAAGAAAGCTAAAGCTTCGAACACATTCCAGAAAAATGCCGCCTACGGCCCGGCCAAGGCCGTGGATGACGACCCGGCTACACGTTGGGCCACCGACACCGGCACAAAGCAGGCCTGGCTCGAAGTGGACCTGGGAAAAACGACTACGTTCAATCGCGTCAAAATCAGTGAAGATTACGGCCGCGTAAAGGAATTTGAACTACAATACAGGAATAGCAAGCAATGGAAGACATTTGCTCGGGGCACAAAGCTCGGGCACGACTATTCGAAGCAATTTAAGCCCATAACTGCTCGCTATGTTCGGCTGAACATTCTCGATGCCACTGATGGGCCAACAATTTGGGAGTTCCAGCTTTTCGCACCAAAGAAGTAGGGGGCATTGTTTACCTTATTGAGAATTAAGGGGCCTTTTGGTTGTACTAAGGACGCTCGGAGTTTGAGTTTGACGGCAAAGAGGCTTTTAGATAAGCTTTAACTTGAGGTTCCAAACTGGAACTTCAAGATTAGGTGGTCGCAAATTGTGACCTCAAGATTCTGATAAATTCCGGAGTGGTCGGGAATGCCTAAAGGCACGGGATCAATTATTCCTATCGAGCGAATACAGCAGTGCATTTACCTTGTTCGCAAACA
>CAZLIO010000402.1:1634-4308 GCA_964559025.1 uncultured Pirellulales bacterium
AAGCGGAGTATGAGATTTTTTTGAGATGCCAAATTGGCATCTCAAAAGAAGGCCGAGGCGGGCGCCGATACATGCCTTACGCCTTCACCGAACAGGGTGTTGCTATGCTATCCAGTGTCCTGCGCAGCAAAAGGGCTGTTGAGGTCAATATCGCAATAATGAGGACCTTTGTTAAGCTGCGCGAGATCTTGACCACAAACTCTGCCCTTAGACGAAAAATTGAGGCTTTGGAACGCAGGTACGATGAACAATTCAAGCTTGTGTTTAAGGTGCTGTCAGAAATGGTAATGCCAACCCCTAAATCAAAATCACAGATAGGCTATCTTACTGAATCCAAGGGACACAAAAAAGGCACTCGAAAAGCTAAAGCCAAATAGCACTTTTATGAGCAAGTACCAAACGAACAGTTTATTTGCGACGGAGGAAGCCGAGGAAGAGACTCTCTGTAATCACATTATTCGTGTGGCGTTTGAGTCAGCGGCGGATAGGGAGTTCGACTACTTTGTGCCGGATGAAATCTGGCCGGTTGAAGTGGGGCAGAGAGTTGAAGTGCCGTTCGGGAGAAAGGACAAACACGAAGCTGGGTTTTGTACCCAGTCAGATGTCCGGTCTGAAGAGTCTTTTATCGCACGCGGTACCGGGAGGAAGCTAAAAAGAGTAACCAAGGTAATCGATAAAGAGCCGTTGTTGGATTCCGAGCTGATGGAATTGGCACGGTGGATAAGCAGTTATTATGTTTGTCCGCTGGGTCAGGTTTTGGCTGCGATGGTGCCGTCGGCGGTGAAAAGGGGGGCCGGTGTTAAAACACAAAGATATGTTTACCTGAGAGTCGGCGCTGCTAATATTGAAAAAACCATCGACGAGTTGAAGGGCAAAAAGCAAAAGCAAATTGTCAAATTCTTAGACGGCAGGGGGGCTTCGAGTGCAAATGACGCTTTGGAACTGCGGGGTTTATTAGAAGCGGTCGGTTGCGGGAATGAGCCGATAAAGAGATTGGCGGAAAAACAAATCGTTAAAATAGCACGCAAGACAATATTGAAGTCTTTGCCTGCTATTCCCAAAGGGATGTCAATAAAAACGGAACAGGTAATCCTCAATGATGACCAGCGAAAGGCATTGGCCCATTTTGAAACTGAGATAGAATCAGGCGAATTCGGCGTTACGCTTTTATACGGCGTTACCGACAGCGGCAAAACCGAGCTTTATATGAGGGCTATCGAGGCGGTTTTGCGAAAAGGAGCCGGCGCTATTGTCCTGCTGCCTGAGATTGCTCTTACGGCTCAGACTGTTCAGCGATTTAATGAGAGGTTCAAAAAAATCGCTGTGATGCATTCGGGCTTAACCGCTGCCCAGCGTAACGTGCAGTGGCAAAAGATAAAATCAGGCCAGGCTGACGTGGTTATAGGTGCTCGCTCGGCGGTCTTTGCGCCGCTTCCGAAGCTCGGTCTTATCGTTGTTGACGAAGAGCATGAGCCAAGCTACAAGCAGGACACAGCCCCGCGGTACAACGGCAGAGATGTAGCAATAAAACGGGCGCAATTAGCAAATGCACATTGTATTTTGGGCAGTGCCACGCCGTCATTGGAGACGTTGTCTAATTGTCAAAGTAAGAAATATTTTAGCCTGGTACGTTTGCCCAAAAGGGTGATGGACTTACCTATGCCCAAAATGAAACTCATCGATTTGCGGCAGGGCCAGGTAACGCAGAAGGGTATTAATCTGATAAGTGAGCCGTTGGCCGAGCGTCTGCAAGAGACACTTGCGAAAAAGGAGCAGGCGATTTTGCTTTTGAACAGGCGCGGTTACAGTAATTTTGTGTTCTGTCCCTCCTGTAAACATACGCTGCACTGCCGCAACTGTGACGTAACGCTGACCTTTCATAAATCAAAGGTCAGCCGTCGCGAACGAATGCGGACGGTTACGGGAAAACACATCAATTATGGTTATGCGATCTGTCATTATTGTCTGGCCCAGACGCTTGTGCCTGAAAAATGTCCTCTATGCGGCGGCGGATTTGCAATGATAGGGCTTGGCTCGCAGCGGCTCGAAGAGGAATTGGCTAAAAAGTTTCCGCTGGCTCGCGTATCGAGGATTGACAGTGACTCTATGGCAAGCAGAGATTATTATCGTCTTTTGAGAGACTTCGGCGAAGGTCGAATCGATATATTGGCCGGCACACAGATGTTGGCTAAGGGTCTGCATTTTCCGAATGTAACATTAGTGGGTATTATCAGTGCTGATACATCGCTCTATCTGCCGGATTTCCGTGCGAATGAACGAACCTTTCAATTGATTTCTCAAGTGGCCGGTCGGGCAGGGCGCTCCGTGAAAAAGGGTATGGTTTTCGTCCAAACGTTTCTACCGAATCAGCCGGCGATAAAGTTTGCCGTCGGCGGAGACTTTGACGGCTTTATCGAAGAGGAATTAAAGCATCGCAAGGCCTGCAATCTGCCACCGTTTTGGCGATTGGCCGTCATCGTTCTACGCGACGTAAGTTTCGACAAACTTGAGGCCGCTTGTGAGCAAATGCGTCAAAGAATAGACCGGATTATCGAAGCCGAAGGACTGGGAGCGAGCGTTCGTGGGCCGATGCCGGCAGTGATAAGTCGAATACAGCGTTTTCACAGGATGCAAATAATTATTCAGGCCCCCCAGGCGGCGATCATCCAGCAGT
>CAZLIO010000403.1:0-4302 GCA_964559025.1 uncultured Pirellulales bacterium
CAAGTTGAACAGTATCGCTCCGTCCTCACTCAGCGTCTCGCCGATGCGATAGTTCAGGCCTGGAACAGGCGAAGAGCGGGAAGCGTTACCTGGGGACTTAGCCATGCTGTTGTGGCCTATAACCGCCGTGCAGTATACGCTGACGGCTCAGCGCAAATGTATGGCAAGACCGACATAGCTGAATTCCGGAATCTCGAAGGATACGAGGACCACGATGTCAACACGTTGTTTTTCTGGAACGATTTAGGCCGGCTCATAGGTACCGTAGTCAACGTTTCTTGCCCCTCGCAGGAGGTCGAGTCGAGGTCTGCTGTCAACGCCGATTTCTGGCATCCGGTACGCCAGGCCTTGCGGGAGCGATATGGTGAGCAGTTGTGCATATTGGCTTGGACGGGTGCTTCCGGCGACCAATCGCCGCATCTGATGTACAGAAAAGCGGCCGATGAGCGAATGCGCAGGCTCCGGGGCCTGAATCGTTTGGACGAGATTGCACGCCGCATCGTAAGGGCTGTGGACGATGCCTATGAAACCGTGAAGAATGATCGACATCTGGATGTTCTACTAATCCATAAAATAGATACGATTCGACTGCCGATGCGTCTGGTCACTGAAACAGAATACATCGAAGCAAAAGCAGCAGTCGAAAAGGCCACTGCCAATATCGAGCAGAATTCACAAGCAGCCGTACGGGAGTATCGGCGGAAGAAATGGTATGAGATGACGGTCAACCGGTTCAATCGACAAAGGACAGACCCGAAACCAACGTACGAGATGGAATTGCATGTCCTGCGGCTTGGAGATATCGCCATATGCACAAATTCCTTTGAGCTATTTACTGATTATGGGATTCGAATGAAAGCCCGCAGCGAAGCGGTTCAGACATTTGTCGAGCAATTGGTCGGGCCGGGTACTTATCTCCCTACGGAGAAGGCGATTCGGGCAGGCCACTACAGCGCCGTTGTCCACAGCAGTCTGGTCGGCCCGGAAGGCGGAAATGTACTTGTTGACCGGACCGTGAATATCATAAACTCACTCTGGACAAAATCCAACGGTGTCCCGTGAAGAATGATCGACATCTGGATGTTCCTCTAATCCATAAGATAGATACGATTCAACTGCCGATGCGTCTGGTCACTGAAACAGAATACATCGAAGCAAAAGCAGCAGTCGAAAAGGTCACGGGCAATATCCAGCACAAGCTTAATGAATGCGCAACTGCGGACGAGCAACAGGATTAGCGTTTTCCCGTGATCCATATTTTGGAATGCTGGCGTTTTCTACCATTGAAACAATCCGAATCGACATCTTTTTGCCTGTCCCAAGCGCATCAAGAAGAGCGTCGGTCACATCAATGACGATATCCCCTCCCCCGTCGCTCCAGGAACCAAGTATCGTCGAACCGGCCGGACGATTATTTATGTTAATCGTCATTTCACCCCAGGTGTTGTTTGAAACTAATTGGGCCTGGAAAATTCCAGTTTCGCTACCAGTATCAAGAGAGTACAAATGGAGTTTTGCCGAAGCAATATTGTTTTTAAGCGTTGACAGATCAAATCGCAGGTACGATTCACGATGAACACTGCTATAACTCATCTTGACCCAAAGTTCGGGATCTGCACCGTAATTTGTACCGCCTTTGAAATAGGCATCGGCTTCCGGAAGCAAGGAAACGTCCGGATCCGGACGTGAGTCGGCATAGTCAATAAAATCATAGAGTTGACTATTCATCTGCTCCATCTCATTCAGCACCTCAGGATAAAGGGTACCGTCCTCATCAACAATACCCTTGTTGCCATTGCCATCATCTTGGAATTTAAACCAATGCCAACCAACCACACATCCGGTTTCAGCTAATGTCGAAACGAAATTCTGGTAAAACAAACCGCGTGATGCTTGGTCGAGCACTTTAAAGCCGGCTCCGGTAGCATTAGGGTCATACTCCTGGGCATACCATTCGGTCATCATCAGAGGTCGGCCGGACCACTCTGACATATTCTGAATTTCAACTTGCCTTGAACTCCATCTATGGTAGTGATTCATTGAGAAGACATCGACATACTTGCCGGCGTTTCTCATGAAATCTTCAATTTGTTTTTCTGTGCTGTGGCAACGACTGCCGATGTACATATGATTTGAATCGACATTTTTTATCGCTGCTGAAACCACCGAATAATACCGCTCGGCCATCAGCGCCATGTACGTATATTGGTCTTCCGTATCCCAGTTACTGGCAGTTTTGCCTCTTGCAGTAAGAAAATCGATCGCTGTAATGTAGTTCTTATCTGTTGGGTCGGTAATTGCAACATGAGCGGGGAGCCCTCCGTCACGCCAGGGCAGTTCATTATCCGACAGATAACCGAAAAGATGCGGATCATTGACGTATTTTGAAAATTCTTGAGCACGCTGATTACAGTAAGCTACGAACTCATCATCAAAAAGGGGCATTTCAATATGAGGGGTGCGCTGACTTCCATAATTTCCAAGAAAACTGATCTTGGGACAATAGGCTAGCGGCGTTTGATTCTTCTAAGACGATCTAATTATATCATCATTATCACTCCAGCAGCCGAGTCCATTAAATCCGTATTGAGGGAGCAATTGATATATCTCATCGGCCGTGAAGTCATCCAGGTGAACGCTGTTCAGGGCCTTGTGTAAATATAAATATCCTTCCGGATCGATCGCCCACCAACGTCCGTTAATCTTTTCGACACGGAAAAAACCTGTCGCCGCGACCTGGTATGCCTTCCATCCGCCGTATTTGCTCAACTCAAGATTCTCAGGCTTAACGATATAATCCTCTCTAGAATCCAAGGTCCGACAGTAGAAAGGATAAAATACTGAACCGGAATAATAGACCTGCGCATGGGGATCAACGTCAGGACCGCCGCCGCCCAAGCCTGGTAATGCTTTTATTGCTGCCTCGGAAAGAGCGTGACCATAAATCCTCACATCATCCATGCTCCCTTTAAAAGCTTCCCTTGTTCCAGTATCAACCGATGCGCCGATATACAGATGCGTTCCAGTTGCGGCACTGATGCCCTTCGTTGTCGTCAAAGTCTTCCGAACAACAAATTCACCGTCAACATAGAGATCGACCGTAATCGTACTACCAATTTTTGTATACACAAATGCATGATGAACCCATTGACCTGCTGCATAATAAACATCACTCGCAGCTTCATCTATTCTAACATCAGAATAGGATGATTTGCTGCCAACTCTAAATCTCACTCCGCCGCCAGACCGGAGCTTTACCACAAAACCCTGCCCAGTGGCATTGTTTGGAAATCTGGCTAACGGCTCATAATTGCCTAAAACATCTGCTTTTATCCAGTAGGCAATCGTAGCCGAAACCGCAGAGACAGGCACATCACCGCAATCTACGGAATAACCCGTCGAGCCAGGAAAGGTTAACGAACCATTTAGTGTCGGATCAGCACTAGCCGGATCCCATGTCGGGGTTGGCACACCAAAGGGAAAAATCACACCATCATAGCCGTTAATGGATGAATCATTTGGATTTCCATCTAATTCGTATAACGCGGTCAAGGAAGCATTAGCAACCGCACACACAACAAAACACGTACACAATGCCACCATTACATTCTTCAATACGACATTCCTTCAATACAGTTCTTTTCTTATTCTAACACCACCTGTAAACGGCGGAGTAAAATCGCGGCACTTATTGCCTACTTACTCTATGACACCCTCGGTGTCAATTGCTTTTTATTCACTTTTCCAATGACCAGCAATCTTCCCCTCATTATGCCATTTCCTCAAATAATCTCTACAAGATTTGTCAACTGACTCAACTCCTTCGGGACACTCGTCAGTTGATTTACGTCCAGCCAGAGTATCTCCAGATTTGTCAACTGCCCCAGCTCCTTCGGGACACTCGTTAGTTGATTTACGCCCAGATCGAACTCCTTCAGATTTGTCAACCGCCCTATCTCCTTCGGGACACTCGTCAGTTGATTTCCGGACAGATAGAGCCCCGTCAGATTTGTCAACTTACATAATTCCTTCGGGACACTCGTCAGTTTATTTACATCCAGCCGGAGCGTCTTCAGATTTGTCAACCGCCCTATCTCCGCCGGCAGCGACTTTATGCCTTTGCGCGCTAAGTCAAGTATCGTCCTGCCGTCTCTGGCCGCTTCTTCGATTATTTCAAGCAGTTCTTTTTCTTCCATCTTTATCCCCTGCCCTTATTCCTTATTCCTTTGCCTTTCGCCCTGGAGTTTAGGGGCTGTTGATTTAATTGGTGTCTAAGTCGTAGTGGTTTCCGCCTCTTTTGTC
>CAZLIO010000404.1:0-4292 GCA_964559025.1 uncultured Pirellulales bacterium
TTTCGGCGAATTTGTTGTCTCCCATAAGCTGCCACGCGTTATCGCCCAGTGAGGTATCATCAGGCAGTATATCTCCCTCGTAGATATATTCCCATGTGGGATCTGCAGCAAGAAGCGTAGGTATCCAAAAAAACAACGCCAATATCAACGAAGTTATTCCTATTATTTCTTTCATTCTTCATCCTCCTTATGCATAGCAAATGACGTCATCAATATAGCACCGGGAGAAACTCTCCTGCGCACTTAAAGCCCCATAATACCAACATCTCATCCTGATTGCAACAATTCTCTGGCCGTTACAGCGGGTTGTCTCGCAAAAAACGCCAAAAAAGTTGAACATTTGTGTCGAGAAGCCACATTTTCCTACTATTTTGGTACACCGCGACCGTTGCCCTCCATTCCAGAAACCGGTTTTCAACAGTTCCACATATCATCCCGGCCTCGCAGGTATTGTCAAAAAACGCAACTGCCGGATTCGGTCAAGGATTTCCCGAAAGAGCATCTGCGGCACAGCTACTTCCGCCATCTGAAATATCACGTAACGGGAATTGCTGTCGGATAATAGCGTATATCATATAGCGTTTAGTTTATCAATCTTGGATTTAGTTTTGCCAACATTTCCCAGATGATGTCATAAACAGTACTCCCGCTACCGATCCCCAAAATGGCCCCATTTTCGCGAGTTGAAGCCTACATCCAATATACAACTCAAAGATTTATAAGTTTTGTGTCGCGAAACCGACACGAAAACTTTCGTTGGACGAAACTTCTTGGAATGAGCTTTGGGTTTTTGATATCTCTTATCCCCAAGGTTTATCCCGCATTAGTAACTCTGACGATTATTCGAACGTGAGTCGTCCACCGTTTGCCCGCTGTTCCACTTGCCGTTGATGCAATCCAAACGATACGGCCGACTGGCATCGTAATACTTCTTCGTGGTGTCCACCTGATTGATCATGATCCCCGCTTGATCGAGGGCCAGCTTTCGTTGTATCAGGCCATCGGGGGTGACGAACAAGCTCTCCCAATTGTGCGGAGCGCAAGAGTTGTTCACCGAAAGGAACATGTAGTTGGTCGCGGCCCGTGCCTGCGCGGTCGGTGGCATGATTTTGGGATGGATGGAACCTTCCTTCTGGCGGGCGTTGTAAAAGGAATGGAACATCAATTGTACGCCCAGCTTGTGATATTGGCGATACAGTTCCGGAAACCGGATATCGTAACAAATCAGCAGACCGCACCGAACACCATTGACATCGAAAGTAACAAAATGATCGCCAGGTGAGTAATGTCTCAAGTCGCCGCTGGTACAGAAACGCTTGTCGTACCGATCCACGATCTTCCCCCCAGGATTGATCAGATAAAGGGAATTATGCGGTTTCATTCCCTCACTCAGTCGATGGACGCAGCCGAGCACGACCCAAAGGTTCAACTCGTCCGCCAGCGACAAGATCAACTCCAGTTCCTTCCGCTGCTTTGCCCAGTCAAAATTGTCCAGTGTTTTATGATCGACTCCGGCATAGCCGGACAGCGCACATTCGGAAAAATGAACGATGTCGGCATGCAGGGCATGGGCCTGCCGCAATTGTTTGTGAATCCATTCGGCATTAGCGGCCACATCTGCCGAGACGGGAAACTGACAGGTCGCCAGCAGCAACCTGCCCACGTTGTTCGGTTCCGAAGCATCTATTAACGGTCGAACAATTCTTGTCCAGAGCTTATACCCTTTGTCGTTCAGATGTAGCCCGTCTTTTATAAACAAATCTCGCCGCGGCTTGCCGTCTTGCCCCAGCATGGATGTGTCAATGTCCGCGTAAAGGATACGGTCATCCTTTTCGATATAAGTCCGAATCAACTCGTTGGCCCGGCGCATCTTATCCACCAAACGCCAGCGACTGATACTCGGCTTGATGCAGATATAGATCAATCGAGCCTCGGGCAAGTCCCTACGCAGCGAGCCAACAAACTTCTTGAAGTCGGAAAATACGGTTTCGGGCGATTTGCCAGCGGTAATATCATTGTCACCGGCATACAGCACTACTGTCTGTGGGACGTGCGGAGTAACGATTCGCGACATGTACCGGACGCTGTCAGCCACCTGGGAACCGCCAAACCCACGATTAATCACCTCCAGGTCGGGGAAGTACTTAGGCAAATCCCACATCCGGATACTCGATGAACCCACAAAGAGGACCGCATTTTTCGGTGGCAGCGCTTGTTTGTCCTTCTCCTCGAATGAGTGGATTGCCTTTTCCCAACGACCTTCCCCTTGTTGCCCAAAGCTCGCATTGTATGAACCACAAACAAGGGCAAGATAAATACCGATTAACCAGTATCCGAGCCATCTACAATTCGTTTTGTTATTCATTATCTTCTTCCTTTGTCACGATCAATTTCAATTCCACACGGAAATAAATCATACCCACGAAATTATACCTTCTGTCCTGGATCAATTGAAGAGATTGTTCGATTATAGCCGAGCTTTAGAATATCACGGAAGTCTTTTTTTTAGTGATCGTTAGAGATTTGCAGGTCGAGCCATGGAAGGTCTTTCAACGTTCTGCTGTCAGGATATGCACCTCTGTAAATGTGAACTTTGCCGTACGGTTAATATAATGAAAACGAGTAAAGCACAAAGATGCACTTTACATACCTCCAAACTTTGTGGTAAGTTCGATAACCTAAATATTCAGGCTATATCTTGTTAATGATATTTTACCTGACGCAAGTGTTTTAACATACTCGATAGATGAAGAGAGAAAGTCATGTATAGGACATTAGAGAACCTCGTCATCGCATTCGCCAACGGCGTGTTTACGCGCCATCAGCTCATGCAAAACGTCATCGCTATCCTGGCTTTTACGGCAGTGGCGCCATATGCTCGTGCATCTGACGTATTTGCTGATTCTACCTTTCATAGTCAATCGACTAACATTGTGAAGGAGCTAACAATTAATAAAAAGAACATGAATGTCTTTTACGGTAGGGATACGCTTCCTTTCGGGATACGCTCCCGCTTTGTGAAGAACATCAACGGTCTCACAATTCACATATTGGAGGCTGGCTTCGAAGACAAAGATCGGCCCTGTATTCTGCTCCTCCATGGTTTTCCAGAGCTGGCCTACAGCTGGAGAAAGGTGATGCTACCGCTCGCTCAGGCGGGATTTCACGTCGTTGCACCCGACCAGCGAGGTTACGGCCGCACCATAGGCTGGGACAGCAATTACGACGGTGACGTTGGTTCCTTCCGCCTGCTCAACCTGGTCAGAGATGCTTTCGGACTCGTCTCAGCACTCGGTTACCAATCTGTGTCGGCTGTCGTGGGGCACGGCTATGGCTTACCTGTCGCAGCATGGTGTTCACTGATACGACCGGACGTGTTCCGCGGAGTCGTGCTGATGAGCGCCCCGTTTGGGGGGCCTCCGCCGTTGCCCTTCAACACCGCCAATGAGACGCCGCAAAAAAACGTCTCGTCCGGTCCCGGCATCCACGACGAATTGGCAGCTCTGTCCCGTCCACGTAAGCATTACCAGTGGTATTACACAACGCGTGAAGCCGATAACAACATGCGAAACTGTCCACAGGGCATTCACGACTTCCTTCGTGCCTACTTTCACTTCAAGAGCGCGGATTGGAAGCAAAACAAACCCTTTCCGCTCAAGTCATGGAACGCCGCCGAGCTTGCCAAAATTCCCACCTACTACATCATGGACATGGACAAAGGAATGGCGGAGACTGTGTCCCCGGAGATGCCGTCCGCGGGTGAAATAGCAGCTTGCAAATGGCTACCTGATGAAGAATTGCGCGTGTACAGCTCTGAATTCGCCAGGATCGGATTTCAGGGTGGCCTTAACTGGTATCGATGCGGGAAGGATGCAACGTACAGAGCTGAGTTGCAAATCTTCTCTGGCCTTACGATTGATGTGCCGTCATGTTTCATCGCAGGGGCGAACGATTGGGGAGTCTACCAGAGCCCTGGCAGCCTGGAGCGAATGAAAAAGACTGCATGTACAAACATACTGGGTGTTCATCTGGTGGAGGGGGCCGGGCACTGGGTGCAGCAAGAGCAGCCGGAGGAGGTGAGCAAGCTGCTCATTCAGTTTCTGCAGCGGACCCAAGCCGATAGGGATAGATAGCTTCACATTGAGCTGCAAAATATCAGAATTCTTCGAAAATTTACCTTTTTCATGAGCTGAAAAATACCGTTATTTTTCGGTGACATCATGTCACCATTTTGTCACCACAAATGTTGATTTTGCCTATATCGAGTCCGAATAAATGTCAATTTTTTGCGA
>CAZLIO010000405.1:0-4281 GCA_964559025.1 uncultured Pirellulales bacterium
CGAGATAAAGATTTATATGGACGGCGACACGGACTTTCCCACCATTTGCGGCACGGGAAGCGAGGATTACGTATGCCTGTCCTACGGTATGCAGCAGACGCCGTACCTCTACAATGGCTGCAGCTTGAACGAGAACAATTTCGTCTCGATGTATCGCTGGCACGTGCCGGACCCGATTTCGTGGCGCCAGGAATGTCGCATCACGATCCAGCAGATTGCCTGGAAGGACGGCCTGGCTGAAACGCAGGACGACTGGTCGTGTGCAACGTTCTGGTATGAGCCGGTCCCCAGTGCTGCATTGCCCAAGATGCCGGACGTCGGAGCCAGGACGGCAGATATCTGGCAGGATTAGTTGGGCGCGGGGGAGATTTGGAATACTATGAGTAGAGATCAGGAAACTGCACGGCTGACGATTTTGTGTATGTTGGCTGTTTTTGGCTTTTGCACGGTGCTTTGTGCGAAGCGGGAGGGCCCGGTCTATTATGACGTCAAAGACGTTGGAGAACCAACGGCGGAAGTGCCTTTTATTGAACCTTGGAAGGTTGTGTCTCTGGATGTCGAATACGGCGGGCAGTGGGTTGTGGCTGGTGACGTGGACAACGATGGCTTGGTCGAAATCGTCAGCGCCGAGAATGTGAATGAGAACGACGTTCATTACACCAGTACCGCGGCGGCCCAGAAACTGGACGGGTGACGGCGTTGATGAAATCTTAGTTGCCCATAATGGGTGTATCTATGACTATCATGGCAAGCGTATTGGCGTTTTCGCCGTGCCCGAGGACAGCTTGGAGGTTAAAGGCAAGGGGGAGAGAAGTATGCTCATCGGTGACATGACGGGTGACGGAGTACGCGATGTGATGATGGCAACTCCAGAGAAGGTGTATATTTATGTAAACAGGAAAGGGAAAAAGAGCAGTGGGCAAGTTCGGCCTGGGACCGAATTCAATTTCACTTTGTATTGATATATCAATGAAACAGATTAAGGTAAAAGGAGAAGATTATGGTGCGCAGAGTTTTTGTTGTTTTATGTTTGGTGGTAGCAATGTCCTTGGTCGGTTGTGGTGAAGTGGGACCTGGTGCGGGGCAAAGTAAAGCCGGTTTTGTGAAGCTGTTCAATGGCAGCGACCTGAGCGGCTGGGAGACGAGCGGTAATGCCAGATGGTTCGTCGAAGACGGCATGCTTGTGGGGACACAGGGCGAGAATAATGCTCCGGGAGACCTGTTTACAACAGATACATATGGGGATTTTCTGGTGACCCTTACTTATCGGGCTGAGTGGCCTTGTAACAGCGGCCTCTGGTTCCGCTACCAGTCACCAAAAAAGGCATACCAGGCCGATATACTCGAATATAAAAATCCGGTGTGCTATTCGGGTACATTATACTGTCCCGGCAAGATGTTCCTCGCAATGAATGAGGACAAAAGCATAGTGGACCGCGAGGGCTGGAATACGATAAAGGTTCGTGCCGAGGGTGACCATCTTCAGGTATGGCTTAACGGCCATCAGGTCGCTGACGTGCACGATGACACTACTGATTCGGGCAAGATTGGTTTCCAGGTCCATCCGGGAGACCAGTTCGGGCCGATGAAGATTGTCGTCCGCGAGCTACTGCTCAAGCCGCTTTGAAAGAGTAATCAGGGCCGCCCCCCTTGGTTAATTGGTGAGTAGTTAATTGGTTAATTGGTTAATTGACCACTCACCACTTACTACTCACCAGCTTGGCACGGTCAAGCTGAAGATTCTGCCGGGGTTTCATCCTGGAGGTAGCTTTTTTCTTTGTAGCCTCTGGCGACAAAAATGAAAATAACTGCTGTTACCAGCATCACGATTGTAAAGAACCAGAAATAACTGGGACCGGCAAGCTTGCTGGAGCCGTCTTCATTTTGGATAAAGGCGTTGACAGCGGCGGTGAAGGCATTTCCGAGTGAAATCGACAGGAGAAAGACTGCCATAATGAATGACTTCATTTTCTTAGGGGCCTGAGTATATGAGAACTCCAGACAGGTGATAGAGACCATTATTTCTGCAGAGGTAAGCAGCGCGTATGCAAGAACCATCCATCCGATACTGGGTGCTCCGCCGCCGACAATTCCGCTTTCAATCAGGGCTGAGACGACGAAAGGTGAAGCTGCCAGAAGCAGGCCCAATCCTATTTTGCGTAGTGCCGTCAATGGGAACATCTTGTTTATTGCCGGATATATAACGTAAGAAAAAACAGGAATTAAAATCAGTATCATCAGGGGGTTGAGAGCGACAATCTGGGTAGGCAGCCACTCATGGCCCAGCCAGTTGCGATTCATTTTCTCGGCCTGTAGCATCCAGGATGAGTCCATTTGGTCGAACAGTGCCCAGAACGGCGCCACGAAGACAAAGATAATACACAGCTTTCCAATGGCTCTGATACCTTCACCACTGAAGCACTCCTTGACAAATTGGATGCCGCCGCGTGGAATGTGAACAAATTTCTTTCTTCCGAGCCAGAATGCTAAAGTGGCCAGTGTCATAAAGCCTCCAGGTACTCCGAACGCGACTTTTGGTCCGTAGCGGTCCAGCAATATGGGTACAAAGAAATTCGAAAGAAAGGCTCCCAGGTTGATGGCGAAGTAGAACCAGCTATATATTTTTGCCATAAGGTGCTTGTTGCTTTTCCCAAACTGGTCGCCGACGTTGGCCGAAACGCAGGGCTTTATCATTCCCGAGCCGATTGCGATGAGTATCAGTCCGGTAGCGAGCCCAAGGTGTGTTTGATTGAATGCCAGCGCAAAGAATCCGAAGCAGTAAACTACCGAAAAAAAGAGGATAGTTTTGTATTTACCGAGCCAGATGTCGGAGACCAGTGCGCCGAGGAGCGGGGTGAAATAGACGGCTGAGACGAACAGGTGAAACCAGGTTTTGCTCTGCTCCTTGGTCATAGGGGCAAACTCGCCGGCGGCGTTGTGCAGGAAGTGGGTCATGAAAAAGACGAGGATGCACCGCATGCCGTAGAAGGCGAAACGCTCGGCGGCTTCGTTGGTAAGGATGTAGGGAATGCCTGCGGGCATTTTTTTCGATGGGAGGGGTGCGGTTAAATACTTGTTCTCGGCCATGATGAGTTCTCTAACTTTCTTTCTTATATGTGCCAGGGAACCCCACGTGGATCCGTTCGACTGCGCTCAGGGCAAGCGTGGGGCTAAATATTTAGCCTGCGGTTTCACCACAGGTTTTAACGCTATATAGTACATTTGCAACCGGCCCAGTTCAAAGAAGAAATGGCCGAATGTGAAAAATAACAGGGCTGAATATCGGAATTTCAGAACCAGCTTGATTTCAATGGCCGGAGTTGATAATATCCATCAGACAAAAAAGCTTGTGATAACGAAATGGCAACACTAATGGGAGTATAGAACAATGAAAAGTTTACCGACCCTGTTTATGATGTTGACAATGAGTGTTTTTCTTTTTGGTTGTGCACATAATGCAAAGGAAAATGATGTGGAAAGTTTCATTACAGCGCACGTGGAAAAAATCAGGCCTATGGAGAAGGAGGCGGCCCTTGCCTCCTGGAACGCTGCAATCAGCGGTAAGCCGGAGGATTATGACAAAGTCAGCGAATTGACGCTCAAGGTCCGCCAGGTTTACAGCAATCCTCAGGAGTTTGCTTTTCTTAAGGATGTGAAAGAATCCGGACAGGTCAGGAACGCCATATTGGCTCGACAATTGGATGTGCTGTACAACAGTTATCTTGAGACCCAGATCGAGCCGGAGCTGCTGAAAAAAATTATTGATTTGTGCACGGAAATTGAAAAGAACTTCAGTACCTTCCGCGGCACAATTGAAGGAAAAAAGGTTACCGACAATGAAATTAAAGAAATTCTAAAAACCCAGACAGATTCCCGTAAGAGAAGTCAGGCATGGCTGGCCAGCAAGCAGGTCGGCGCCATAGTTGCGGACGATATCATCCGGTTGGTCAAGCTGCGAAACCAGGCGGCCCGAAAGCTTGGCTTCGATAATTATCATACTCTTTCTCTGGCCACCACCGAGCAGGATGTAAAAGAGCTGGACAAGATTTTCGACGAACTTTATGAATTGACTAACGAGCCGTTTGCCAAATTAAAAGCTGACCTGGATAGTATATTAGCGGCCAAATACGATGTAGCCGTTACGGAGCTTATGCCCTGGCATTATCACGACCCATTCTTCCAGGAAACTCCGATGGTGTATGACCTTGATTTGGATGCATACTACGAAGATAAAGATGTTAAAGAATTAGCTACAGAATTCTACGCCGGTATTGGATTAGC